>WLOB01000004.1 GCA_009699505.1 Actinomycetota bacterium
CGCTCGCGAAGAAGCACTTGGGGCGCGGGCCTGAAAGTACGCGCGTGACCATCGACGGCGATCTCGTCGTGGTGTTGCTGCGCAACGGGTTGGGGTCGTCGGAGCGGCTGCTGGTCGGTGAGGGAGAAGGAGACGCGGTGCTCGCGTTTCGGCGGGTTATCCAAGACGTGCTGCGTCGACCGGCGCGGGGGAGGGGGCTTGACGTCCATGTCCGCTAAAGGGGATTAGCGGGCGTGTACGCCCGGCGTTCGCCGTCCGGCGAACGGAATGTTCGGACCTTGGGCGTCCGGCCTCAGCCCGCGGACGCTCGGGCCCCAGCGGGGTCTCCAAATCAGATCCTCTATGGCGACTTTGCGCGCGGCCCGCCTCGGGGTCGCGACATTCGACCGCGCGCTGGGGAGGCGAACCTGAACAGCAGGTCGGCAACGCCGCGGATTTTTGGCGGTGGCGTCGCGACGGGGTGCGTGCTTTCAGCGGCCTTACGCTCGGCGTAGCCGACGTCGGAGGGGCTGCGGATCGTCCGGCGCGATGCGCAGCGTGCCGAGGAACGTGGCGAGGGCGTCGTACTGCGAGACGAGCATCACGAGCTCGACGACGTCGGACCGGCCGAGGTGCGCGCCGAGGGCGTCCCATGTGGCGTCGTCCAGGTCGCCATCGGCAACGAGGGAGTCGACGGCCCGCAGTACGGCACGGTCGCGCGGCGACCAGCCGTCGGCGTCCGGGCCGTCGTGGATCCGCGTGAGTGTCGTGGCGTCGATCCCGTGCCGGCGGCCGAGCCGTTCGTGGTGCTGGTGCTCGTAGACCGCGCGTCGCAGGTGGGCGACGCGGAGGATCACCATCTCGGTGTCCCGGCGCGGCAGCCGGCCGCCGGGCATGAGGTGTCCCGCGAACCGCAGCCACGCGCGGAACAGGCGGCGGTTGCGGCCCATCGTCGCGAAGAGGTTCGGCGATGCGGTGCCCATGCCGAGTCCGGCGATGCGGGTGATGCCCCAGTTGATGGCGCCGAGGTCGCGCAGTCCGCCGGGCACGACCCGCGGCGACGCGCCGGGGCTCGGGAGGGGCCGGATCGATCGCGGGGACGCCATGCGGCGTTCGGTACCCAGCGCTCGGCGGCCCGACGCGGGGACGGGCCTCCGGGGTTCCTGCCGGGTTCAGTCGTCGTCCGTCGGCTTCCCCATCGAGCCGTGGAGCTTGGCCTTCAGCGGGTCGGGGAGGATCTTGGCGGCGGCGGCCATGAGCTTGCCGGGCGCGCCCGCGACGACGTGGTCGTCGCCGTTTTGCAGCGCCTCGTAGCCCGCCTGGGCGACATCTGCCGGGTCGGTCTTCGGGCCCTTCGCGGCCTGGGTGTCGTCCATGTCCGCCCGGTCGAAGAACGCCGTGTCGACCGGTCCGGGCTGCAGCGCCGTGACGGTCACACCCTGGTCCTTGATCTCTTCGCGTAGCGCCTCGGTGAAGGACTGCACGAACGACTTCGACGCGGCGTAGGTCGCGTAGTAGGGGCCGGGGAGCAGGGCGGCGACCGACGAGGTGACGAGGATCTTCCCTTCGCCGCGGAGGACCATGTCCGACGCGACGTGGTGAGCGAGGTGGACGACGCCCTTCACGTTGAGGTCGATCATGCGGAGGTGGTCGTCCAGTGGCGTCTCGAGGAACGACCCGCCACCGACGGCAAATCCGGCGTTCAGCGCGATCGCGTCGAGCGGCCGGCCGATCTCGGCGATCCGGTCGCGCAGTTCGTCCACGCCCGCGGCGGTGGCGAGGTCGACCTGCAGGGCCTCGGCGTGCTGGCCGTGGGCGATGAGCTGCCCCGGGATGCCCTCGATGGCCGCGTCCTCGGCGACGACCAGGACGTCGTGGCCGTCAGCGGCGAAGAGTCGCGCCAGTTCGAGCCCGATGCCGCTGGAGGCGCCGGTGACGACCGCGAAGCGGTGGTCGGGATCGGCGGCCTCGGCGGGGATGCCGTTGGCGGGACGGGGGGTGATGCTCATGTCCGCTCGCTGCCCACTGCCGGGCGATCGCGAACGGGCGCCCGTCCGCTCCGCCCCGAGCGGCGACGCGACGGGCCCGAGAGGTTTGTCCCGTTCGCGCCCGGGCAGCGAGCCGCCATGAGCACGCAGCGATGCGACGACGGGACCGACGGGGTGCGCCGCCTGGCGGTGGTGACGGGTGCCACGGCGGGCATCGGCCATGAGCTCGCACGCGTCTTCGCGAGCGAGGGCTTCGATCTGGTGATCGCCGCGGAGGACGACCGGGTGAGCACCGTCGTCAGCGAGCTGCGCGCGTCGGGGGTCGAGGCGCACGGGGTGCAGGTCGACCTCGCCACCCGGGCGGGCTGCGAGACGTTGGCCGCCGAGGTCGAGGGCCGGGGCCGTCCGGTCGACGCGCTCGCGCTGAACGCCGGTGTCGGGGTGTCGGGCCCGTTCTTGGAGTCGGGGACCCTGGAGGACCAGCTGAACGTCATCGATCTCGACGTCGGGCACGTCGTCCACCTCGCGCACCGGCTGATCCCGGCGATGGTCGCTCGTGGTGAGGGCCGGGTGTTGATCACGTCGTCGATCGTCGCGACCGTCGCGGCGCCGTACCAGGCGACGTATTCCGGCTCGAAGGCGTTCCTGCAGTCGTTCTCCGAGGCGCTGCGGCAGGAGATCGCCGACAGCGGCGTCACCGTGACCGCGCTGCAGCCGGGCGGCACCGACACCGAGTTCTGGGAGCGCTCCGGCGCGACGGAGCAGGACACGAAGGTCACCGACACGGAGTTCGAGGACCCCGCGAAGATCGCCCGGGACGGGTTCGACGGCCTGATGCGCGGCGACGACCACGTCGCGCCGGGGCGGCTGATGAACGCCGTCCTCGCGAAAGCCGGCTCCGTCCTGCCCGACGCCGTCACCGCGAAACTCTCGTCGAAGCTGACGAAGCCCGGGACGTCGTCGGACTGAATCCCGGTAAGACGGGCGGGCGCCGACGGCTGCGCCCGCGCCGCTTGCGGGTCAGCGGCGTGTCGCCACGACGAGCGCGCTGCGTTGCGGCACGAGGACGGTCGCGCGCTGCACCGCCCGCTCGGGTTCCCTCGAGAGCGGGCGCAGTCGCAGCGCCGCGAGGACCGTCGGGACGGTCGCCCGCAGCTCGACGCCCGCGAGCGGCTCGCCCGGGCACCGCCGCTCGCCGATCCCGAACGGCAGGAACGTCGGCGGAGGCGGACCGTCGAGGAAGCGCGACGGGGCGAAGCGGTCGGGGTCCGGGAACGTGGCCGGGTCGCGGTTGAGCAACGTGAACGCGACCATCACGTCGGTCCCGGCCGACAGCGCGTGGCCGCCGACGACGACGTCGCGCGTCAGGGTCCGCAGCGAGGCCAGCGCAGGCGGGTGCAGGCGCAACGCCTCGGACGCCACGGCGTCGAACGCCGGCGCGTCCGGACCGTCGCGATCCAGCGCGTCGACGAGCGCGGGATCCCGCGCAAAGCGGTCCAGGACACGGGTCAGCGCGATCGCCATCGGCTCCTGCGCCGCGGCGAGGACGACGAGCAGCTCGTCCACGATCCGCTCGTCCGACAGCTCGGACGCGGCGACGTGGGCGAGGATGCCGTCGCCCATCGGGATCCGTCCGGACCGCCGATCGGCGACCTCGCGCGTCAGGAGGCCCCGCAGCGGTCGCAGGCGCCGTTCGAACTCCGCGTGCAGCAGTGGACCGAGCGGCCGCTGCTCGTCGCGGTCCGGCGGCGTGAGCGGCGGGTTGCCGGGCGTGCGCAGCGCGGCGCCGACGGCCTGGACGACCATCCGGGCGCGGACGTCGTCCTCGACGCCGAGCACGAAGCGGACGAACAGGTCCTCGGCCAGCGTCCGGGTCCGCGACAGCAACCGGAACGGCCTGCCGATCGGCCAGGTCTTGACGTGCGCCCGCGCGCGCTCGGTCATCGCGACCTCGCGCTCCGCGACGCGACGGGCATCGAAGGGCGGGGTGATCCGCGCGCGGACCTGGCGGTGCTCGTCGCCGTCGCTGCCGAACATCGACCGCGCCGATGCCTGGGGGAGGACGCGACGGCGAGCCTCACCGGCCCGCGACGCCGTCGGGTCGGCGTCGGCGACCAGCTCGATCGCGTCCGAGGTCGCGGCCACGACGACCGGGCCGACTCCCGCGAACCGCAGCGTGAAGACCGGTCCGTACCGCGCCCGTGCCCGCAGCAGCGCGCCCTGTGGATCACGGGCGAAGACCGCCGCCTGCGCGAGCGGGTGAGCGGTGGGGCCAGGGGGCAGGGCAGGGCTCGGGTCGGCGCGCATCGCCCGGTTCCATACCCCGGGGCGTCACCCTCAACCGACACCAGCCGACCGCGGATAGACGTCCTCAGCGGCGACCCGGACCGCATGGCTGAGCCGGGGGCTGGGCATCGATGGGCCATGAAGCAGCCGATCAAGGTCCGCGGCCACTCCCTCATCGACTACGGCTTCCTCGCCGTCGCAATCGCCGGTCCGATCGCGCTGGGGCTGAAGGGCGCGGCGCGGGCGCTCCCGTTTGCCTTCGGTGCGACCCAGGGGGCATTGAACGCGACGACCGACCAGCCGTACGCCGCCAAGCGGCTCGTGCCGTTCAGGCTGCACGGCCGGGCCGAGTCGCTCGCCGTCCCCAGCTACGCCCTGGCGATCGCGACGTCGGGCGCCCTGCACCAGCCCCGCGCCAAGGCGTTCTTCGCAGCGCACCTGCTCACGCTGGCCACCGTCTACACGCTGACGGATTGGAACGCCGACAACTGACGGAAGCGCCACGGCGTCTCTCGATGCGCGTATCGCTGACGCCTGGCGTATCGCTGACGCCTGCTGTGAGTCGCAAGCGCGCGGCGTCCGAGTCCTTCTGAGCGCGTAGGCCCATGTCGAACCGGGTGCCGGCCTCGTGAGAGCAAGGCGGGTGTCGTGCGCGATCTGTTCTTCGATCCGGTGTTGCCCACGCGCACATTGGGTTGGTCCGACACCCCGAGCCCAGTACTCCCCGAGCGGCGGAGGACGGCCTCGCCGAACGCGTCCGCGGGCCGATCCGCGCCACTGGTCGACCGATCCTGCCGCAGGCTCGAACGCTGCCCGACACCCCTAGTCGTAGGCACACTCAGCGGACCGACCGAGCGTGTCGGGCGCCGCGAGAGCGGTGCGACGCTAGGCGGTGGACTTCATGGTCAAACGGGCCGGCTTGCGTTTTGGATGCTCGCCAAGATGTCATAGGCGGGTGTATCGGCGGGGCGGGCCGACGGTCGCTCCGTCGGTGCCCGGCCGATACCGCGTTTGCCGGGCTCGCAGGAGGGCCGTCGGACGGTGCCCGGTGAGGACGCCGCCCGCTCGGCCCGGTGCATTCGGTACCCCATCAGCCGCTCGAGATTCAGACGACATCGCGAACGCTTTCGCATCCGTTGTCGATCGGTGTCCGTAGGGTCTGGTTGCGAACAGGCCGGTCTGTCGAAGGGCCGGCGTTCGAGTAAGTACAAGGGGTCCCGGCTTGGGTGGCGATGGAAGCGCCTTTGGGTCGGTCCGTGACAGCGTTGGCAGCGACCTAGGGGGAATGCGATGTCGGAGTCGCGGCAGACGGACTTTCAAGCGCTCTCGACGGAGATCGCACAGATCTACAAGACCCACTACGGCCGCGGGCCGACGAAGATCACCGCCGCCTACATGGGCGACGCGGTGGTGTGCCTGCTGGAGGACGTCAACCTCCCCGCACAGACCGCGCTGCTCAATCGCGGCAAGACCGACCTCGCGCAAGCGATCCACGCAGAGCTGCAGCTCGGGATGGCCGACGCGATGAGCGAGACGGTCCAGCGGATCACCGGCCGGACCGTCCGCACCTACGTGCCCGGCTTCAACGCGACCGGCAACGCGACGACCGACGTCTTCTTCCTCGAACCCGTAGCCGCCGCCTGACGCCGGTCACCTCCGCCTGTCGGATCCGTTGCAGCCGACCGGCGAGCCACTGACGGCCCTCGCTTGCCGGGTCGTCGCAGCTCGGGTCGGGAGTAGGTCCCGGTCATGAATCCATCCCGGGACAAGCGGCTTCGTCGATGAAGTGGGCGAAGGAGACCGTTCCGGCGGTTCGCCCATCCTCGGGGTTTTCGTGTGGGGGTCCGGAGATGTGGACGCGGACGAGGTACTCGGCGCGGTCGCGGGATTCGGTGTAGGTCGTGCCGCCGCCGATCATGCCGGTGACGTCGGGGGAGACGAAGTGCCAGCCGAACCCCGGCTCGAGGGTGTGCAGCACCCGGACCGGATCGCTCGACGCCATCGGCTGGACCGTAGCGCGGGGCGTCGCGGTCCGGGTGTTGCGCGGTCAATCGATGCGGGTGGAGCCGCCGGCCGGGCCAGTCCCGGTGCGGGCGTCGTTCCCGTTGCGCGGGCGCTCAGCGCCGTCGGACGCTACGGCGTCGCGGTCGTTCCTGTGGTCGCGGTGCGGGACGTCGCTGGTGGTGGTCGTCGGGGTGGCGGGGGGAGCGGTCCTGACGCGGGTCGTGTCCTGATCCAGGCGACCGTGCTGGGCGACAGGCTCTTCGTGCTTGATGCGCGGCGCGAAAACGTTGAGCAGCAGCAGTGCGGCGGCGATGGCCCAGCCGAGGTCGGTGGCCCAGTTGGCGGCGGCCAGACCGAGGACGCCGGGGCCGTTGACGAGGTCGAGGACCACGCACGCGGCGAGCGCGAGCCCGACACCCAGGCCGAGCAGCTTGGCAAGGAGGTGCTGTGCGGCCGCGAACAGCAGGATCACGCCGGCGGTGGTGGTAAAAAACGCGGTCCAGCCGTTGGCCTCGAAGCCGAGGAACTTTGAGCCGCGCGCGTCGCCGTCCGGGAACCCGCCGGTCGGAGTGCCGCCGGCGTGGAGGAACAGCACGAGTCCGGCGGCGGCCAGGATCGTGCCGAGGACCAGCGCCGGGCCGCGCGCGAGACCGGCGCCCTTGACGACGTGCGTGTCGGAGGTCGACGTGGTGGTGATGTCGTGGTGCTTCTTGCGGTTGAACATGCTGCGGGCCTTTCGGCATCGGAGGGGGCGGCCGTCCCGGGTCGGGTGGCCGCCGGGGGTGCTGCTCAGTCGGCTTGCTCGACCTCGTCGGCGTTGACGTAGGCGCCCTGGTCCGACACGACCTTCGCGTCGGGGGCGTCGAGCTTGAGGGTCTTCTCGGGGTCCTTCGGGGCCTGCGCGACGGGCCCCTCGAGGTCTACGAGGTCGCCGACAGCAGGCCGATAGGCGCCGCTGGCGGGTTCGTCGACGCCGACGTCGCCGGCGTACTCAACGAACATGCGGTCCTCGGCGGAAACGCCGACAAAGAACCCGCCGTCGGTGACGGAGAGGACCTTCACACTCTTGCCGGTCGCGTCCTTGTCGACCGCACCGGTCTTGCCATCGGTGCCCAGCAGCGACCGGCCGTCGGCGGTCAGCGTGCCCGCGTCCTCAGACGTCGAGGTGGCCGTGGTGGAGGCGGGCGTGGCGGCCTGTGCGGGCGTAGTGGCGGCCGGAACGGCGGCGGTGCTGGTGCTCGCGGTGTCGGTTTCCTCGTCGTCTCCGCCGCTGGCAATGAGGACGATCGCGAGGATCACGAGCAGGAGCAGCAGGAGCGCCAGGAGCCACTTCCACCACGCGCCGCCCTTCTTCTCGGTGCCGACTGGGCTGGCGCCATGCTGTTGACGGGGGGTGCTCACAGGAAGGTCCTTCAATCAGAGAGAACGGTGAACGCAAGCGCGATCCGGGGTTCGGGGTCGCGCCGCGCGGGTGCTGTCCGCCCCCGGGGTCGGGGGCGGACAGCAGTGGTGCTGCTCAGCGGCGGTCGATGCCGTCGGTGGAGTCGGTGTCGATGCGCTCCTTGCGGAGCTCCTCGTTGACCTGGACCTCGTCCTGGACGACGTCCTTCTCGAGCCTGACGCGCTCCTTCGGGACGGCGGTCTTCTCGACGACGGGCTCTTCGGCGTGGAGCGTGACCTCGTGCTCCTCCTCCGAGATCGCGGGGCCGTCGGTGGCGGAGCCGACGTTCTGGTGGGTGATCGGCTCGCGCTCGAGGCGGACCTCTTCGTGCGAGACCGGGACGGTCTCGGTGACGTTCTCGGT
This sequence comes from Actinomycetota bacterium, assembly GCA_009699505.1. GTDB lineage: Bacteria > Actinomycetota > Thermoleophilia > Solirubrobacterales > Solirubrobacteraceae > Patulibacter. The sequence goes on from WLOB01000004.1 coordinate 8,062, forward strand.
GACGACGTGCTTGCGCAGGCGGACCGTGCCGGCCTCGCGCTCGGTGGTGCCGACGCGCAGCTCCTCCTCGGAGCGTGTCATCGCGTCGTCGGTGTTCGGGCCCGACGTGTCGTGGCCGGCGCCGCGGCCAGTGGTGTGGCCGTCGGTGTGGGTGTGCTCCTCGTAGTCGGTGCGGCCGTAGTAGCGGAAGAGCTCGGCCTCCTCCTGCGGGGAGAGGTGCTGGCCGCCGTCGATGTTCGGGGCGCCCTTGACCTTGTCCTTGTCAAACGGCACCGTCACGGTGTCGCCGGTGGTGGTCGCCTCGGCGATCGGCACGAAGGAGGACTTCGTGCCGAAGAGGCCGGTGTTGACCAGCGCCCACTCGGGCTGGCCGGTGCGGTCGTCGAGGTAGATCTCGTGGACCTTGCCGATCTTGTGGCCGTCGGGGCCCTCGACCGTGCGGCCGGTCCAGTCCTGGATCTCGTTGCTCGTCGGCATCGTGTTCTCGTTTCGCTCAGGGATGGCGGATGGGCACGCGGCGATGCGTCGGCAGCGCCGTCGTGGTCATGCGGATGCACCGTTCGCGGTCTTCGCGGTCGGATGAGAGGTGGCCCCGAGGGGCCGGACAGGCATCGAATGCTGATGCTTCTGTGCTCTTCCTTACCCAACCTCCGGGGCACAAACGCGACATCACAAAATGTCTTCGGATCCCCGCCCGCGGCAGACAAATACCCACATCGTTAGGCGGCTCTACGACCGGAGGAGCCATCTGCCATACCGCCGCCTGGGGCGGTTGTGGAACACGGTGTTCTGTTTCACCGTGGTTAACTGCGTCAATGACGGCCGAGATGCATCGCTGATGAACGACGAGGAGGAGCGTCCGGCCGTTCGGCGCCGACGACGCAGTGACGCAGCGCTCAATCGCGCGCGGATCCTGCACGAGGCCGCCGGGGCGCTGGCCCGCGACCCCGACGTCGGGATCGCGGAGATCGCGGCTGCGGCGGGGATCAGCCGCGGCACGATCTACCGGCATTTCCCCAACCGCGACGAGCTGCTCGACGCGGTCCGCCGGCAGGCCCGTGATGACCGCGAGCTCAACGAGGACGACGCACTGCGCCCCGCCGGCGAGTTGGCGAACACCACGCCGACGCCGCTGTCGGTGACCGAGGTCCTCAACCGCGTGCCGCCGTTTCAGCTGGCCGAGCAGATCATCGCCGAGGCGCAGCGGATCGACGGGGTCGCGTCCGCGGCGGTCTACCTCGTCGACCTCGACGGCACGAGCATGCAGCGCCTGGCCGGCGCCGCGACCTTCCCGGACGCGATCTCGGTCCCGCTCGCGGTTGGACCCGAGATCCCGCGGGAGGGCATCGAGCCGCTGCGCGCGCGGATTGATGAAGCGCTCCCGGGCACCGCGGTCGCGCCCTTGCTGCTTCGCGGTCGGGCGGTCGGGGTGCTGATGGCCGTCGGTCCGGCGGACGACGCGATCCGCGATCTCGCGCGCGAAGCCGCGGTGGCGCTGGCCCTGGCGGGCGACTACACCGACGCGATCGAGACCGGCCAGCGGCTGCACCCGATCTCCGCCGCCGCAGAGATCCAGCAGATCCTGCTGCCCCCGCGCCTCGTGCGGATCACCGGGGCGACGCTCGCGGGCAACGTGCTTCCGGGGTACGAGATCGGTGGGGACTGGTTCGACTACGCAGAGAACGCGGACTGCACCTGGGTCGGGCTCGCCGACGTCGACGGCACCGGCGACTTCGCCTCCGCCGTCGCCGCCGTGCTGCTCGGCGCGTTCCGCGCGGCCCGGCACCGGAGCGATGACCCCGCCGGCGCGATGCGTGCGTTGCACGACGTCCTCGCGGGCCTCCCTGCCAAGACGGGTGGTGCGACCGCGACGATCGCGACGTGGAACGCGCCGGCGTCGTTGTTTCGTTGGGTGACGGCGGGGGAGATCCCGCCGATGCTGATCGACGCCGACGGCGCCATGGAGCTCCTCGACGCCGGCCTGCCGCGCCTCGGCAATCCGGAGATGCCGAACGAGCTTGCGGTGCACGAGCGGCGGCTGCAGCCGGGTGAGCGGCTGCTGCTGCTCTCCGACGGGCTGCTCGGACGCAAGACCCGCGACGGCGGAACCCTCGGCACCGCCGGCGTTCACGCGGCAGCGATCAAGGCGCCGCAAATTTCGGCGGCCGGAACGCTCCGAGCGATCGAGGACGTCGTCCGCGAGAACGTGAAGGACCCGCTGGGTGATGACGCAACCCTCGTCGTCCTGGTCCCCAACCCCTGACCGGAAACGCACCGTTGGCCGCGGTCACCGGTGAACCGCCCGGTGGCTCGGCGGTGCGGAGTGGTCGCCCACCCGAGGGGCGGGCGACCTTCCGGTGGATCAGGTGGCGTTGGGCGCCTGGTCCCTGACGTCGGACGCAGCGGACTGCGCCTGGTCCTTCGCTTCGTCCTTGACCTGCTCGGCGTGCTCCTGCCCGCTCTGCTGAGCCGTCTCCTTCACGTCGGCCACGGCGGTCTGCGCCGTGTCCTTCGCGTCGTTGACGGCCTGCTCGACGTGCTCGCCGGCGGTCTGGGCGACCTCCTGGGCGACCTGCTTGCCGTGGTCGATCGCGGTGGATGCGGTCTCCTCGACGGACTGCCGGACACTCTGCGCCGCCGGCCCGATCTGCTCCTGCTCAACCCTGGTGGTCGGGATCAGGAGACCGGCGACAAACCCGATCGCGGCTGCGCCGATGGCGAGGCCGAGGGGGTTGTCCTGCGCCATCCCGCCGGCGCGGCGGGCCTGCTGCTTGACCTGCCCCTTGTCGGGGGTGGCGTCGGAGACCGTGGACGCGTGGTCCTGGACCGTCCCGGCGATGCTGTCGGTGACGCCCCCGATCCTGGTCTTGACGGCGCTGACGCGCTCTCCGACGGCGTCCTTGGTGCGGGCGGGCACGTCGGCCTTGTACGCCAGCGCGTCGGCGGTCTCGCCGAGGCGCTCGCGGGTCTGCTCTACCTCGTTGCGGATGTCCCGCGCGTCTTCGCCCATTCGACATCCTCCTTCACGGTCTCGATGGTCTGCTCAGGAACTGGGGGTGTCGCCTTCTGGATCCGGCCCTTCCCCAACAGGCCGGCCACTGCCGCGATCACGAGGTAGATGACCATCACGATCGCCGCAGCGATCCACGTCTTCATCCCGGTCGAAAGCAGCGCGATCAGCAGCGTCGTGAACGCCGCGAACGCGAAGAACGCAAACAGTGCGGCCGCGCCGATCAGACCAGCGCCGGCTCCGAGCTGCTTGCCCTTGGCGGTCATCTCCGTCTTGGCGAGCTCGATCTCGAGCTTCACCAGCTGCGACGTGTCCTCCGACAGGCGCTTGAACAGCTCGCCGGCCGGGGCGCCGCGCAGCTCGTCCTGCGTGGGATGCTGGTCGGGGGTACTCATCACGACCCCAGCGGGTTGGCGGGCGTCCCCGTAGGCGACGTGTACCCCGGCGCCGGAGTCGTCGCCCGCGGCGCTCCGTCCGCGACCGGCGTCGGCGACGGGGTCGGAGAGGTCAGCTGCGGCGCCGACGGGCCACTGGTGCTGCGGGAGATCGTGCGCTCTGCACTGGAGGCCTTCAGCGCCCGCGACGCCGCGAACCCGACCGCCAGGCCGCCCAGCGCGGCGGCCCACGGGTTGCGGCGCGCGAAGCCCTCAAGATCGCTGAGGAGCGACTGGCCGTCGGTGCGCTGCAGGTACGACCCGGCCTTCTCGACCTGCAGGGCGGCCTGGTCGGCGAGCTTCGCCGGCGCGTCGTTGCCCTGCTCGCGCAGGTGGTCGCTGATGGACCGCAGGTCCCCTGCGGTCGCGGTCGCGCGCTCCCCGGCCTGGGTGGAGCGCTCGTCCAGCTGCGCATGGATCTGGCTCTTGGCCTGCCCGGCGGCATCCTGCGCCTTGGCCTGCGCCTGGCCGGCGGCGTCGGCCGCCTTGTCCTTCGCCGCGTCCGCGGCGTCGGAGGCCTTCGCCTTCGCGTCGTGGGTACTGCTCGAAGTGGTCTGCTCTGCCATCCGAAACGTCCTCGTCGAGATCTCTCGCCACCAGAGGACCCGGCGGCGCCTGCACCCCGGACTACCCGACACCGCAGCCAATAAGCGCAACCCCGAGATCGACGGCCCCACGACGCGCGAAGCGGTACGGGGACCGGTCGGCGGGTAGCTGCCGCCGACACCGGCAACCGGCTGTCTCGACCAGAGCGCGCCGGACCGTTCCTTCGAGACGAGAGAGCCCCCATGCCCACCATCGACGAGGTCCGCGCCTGGCGCGGCCGCCACGTGATCGGAAACGACGGCCACAAGATCGGCACGATCGACGAGCTGTACGCCGACGACGAGACCGGCAGCCCCGCGTGGGCACTGGTCCACACCGGCCTCTTCGGCCGCAAGTCGTCGTTCCTGCCGATCTCCGACGCCACCCAGGACGGCGACGACGTACGCGTCCCGTTCGACAAAACGTTCGTCAAAGACGCGCCCGGTATCGACCCCGACGGCCACCTCAGCCCCGCCGAAGAGGACGAGCTGTTCCGCTACTACGGCCGCCCCGCGGCCCCCCAGGACGCCGACCCGCAGCACCCCGACGAGTCGGTGGCGCAGGACGTCGCCCCCGCGGGGCACGTCGAGCAGGCCGAGACGCCCGGCGGGCTGCCCGGCCGCGCTCGCGACGTCGACGGTGCAATGACGTTGTCGGAGGAGCAGGTGGAGGTCGGCACGCGTGAGCTGCCCGCCATGAAGGTCCGGATGCGGAAGGTCACCGTCACCGAGAACGTGCAGATGACTGTCCCCGTCACCCGCGAGGAAGTCCGCCTCGAGGAGGTCCCCTTCGACGCACCCGACGACCCCGACACACTCCCCGACGGCGAAGTCACGCTCCGCCACGAGGTCCCGGTCGTGCAGACCCGCACCGTCGACAGCGAACGCGTCCGCCTCGAAAAAGACCGCGTCACCGACCAGGTCGAGATCACCGAACCTGTCCGACGCGAAGAGGTCGACGTGCACCACAACCGCATCGACGACACGACGCTGCCGACCTGAGCCCCGTTCTGGGGCGGGCCAGACTCGTTCGTACGCCCGCGCGGGCCGATGATCGCCCACGTCCCGGCAGACGATCCTTTCTGGGACGCCTGCGTTGCCCCCGGGGCCAACCGGCCCGCGTCTCCCCTCGAACGCATGGTCCTCGTCTGTGGGGTTCTCCGGACAACGAACGTCCAGTTTGCCCTACGGAGGAAGTTGCAGTCAGACGACAGGTGTTCATCTCGCGATCTCGCCAAGACGACGTACGCTTCGCTGCGGACGACAGGTTTGCCCAGCAGCACTCCCGCCTTGGGCGACAAGAAATCGCCGACGCCACGATCGCGGCCACCGGGCCGTGTGCCGGGAGGATTCACCGAACCGCCGCATGGCGGGAGGATCGTCAACGACCGCACTAACGCTTCGAGCGCACCCTTCGTGCGCCGCGGTGCATGGTGCGAGGAGCCAGCCAGGTACCGATGTGAGCAGCAAGACACCCGACCGCCGCCCGTCCGCTCGGCCCCTGCCGCGGCCGGACCGGACCCCGCCCGCAGTCTTCGTCGAACCCGCACCGTCACCGCTTGCTGCCGAGGAGCGCCAGCGCGTACTCCAGTCGCTGGAAGCCCTGCACCGCGTTCTCGGCCGAACGATGCGCACCCTGGACGCGTTCATAGCCCACGTTGGTGATGCTGCCAATGCGACAGACGACCGCCAGGTTCCGTCCGCACTCGCCTCACACATTCGAGGCCCCAGCGACCGAAACTCCGAAGATGACCCTCGGTGACCGCTCTGCTCTGACGCCCGCCTCGAGCGGGCGGCAGAGCGGTGCGGTGGGTGATCGCGACAACCTCACGGAGCAGCAGCGAGCGTTGGTCAACGCAGCGCACGACGCGATCGTCTACTCGAAAGCGAAAGGCGCAGACGGCGTAGGTGACCGCCGCCGTGCCGCCTTCAACGACGCCCACCGCCGATCGTCCGAAGCGATCGCCGCCGCCGCGGCCGCCGGCGTTCCCCGCGACGTCCTCGAAGCCACGATCAAAACGGCAATGACCGACGAGCGACGCCCAGAAAGTCAAGCCACTGCTCGCCGGCGAACATGACGCTTGAACCAACGAAGCCGAACAAGGCCGACCTCTGCATCGGGTCCGACCCGACGCGTGTAGTCGCCATGGCCTCCGGCAGCTACTCAACGGTCAGCGAGCGCGTAAGCACCTCAGCTGTCGTCTGATAACGGCTAGATCTGACGACGCCAGCGCGCCGGCGGCGTCCCGCTCAAGGATCGGCTGCCGGGGACGTCCGGTGATCGTCGAGCGTTCCGGGCGCGCCTACGCGGTTTCAAGAAGGCGTCGCGCCTGGCCGTAGACCCGGTCGGGTGTGGGGGTGCGGCGTGCGTGATCGTCGACGTCCGCGCGCTTGATGGTGAGTGCGAGTTCGCGGGCGCCGCCGCGCGGGGCGTCAAGGACGCGCCGCGTGTGGTCCAGGAGCGTCTCGCCGTCGCGTTTGGTCAGGAGCTCGAGCGCTCCGTACTCGTCGTCGTCGAGGCCGACAAGTAGCGCGACGTCGCCGGGGTCGTGCTCGGACCGCTCGGCGACGTCGTGGACGAACGCGACCGCACGGGCGCTGGTGGGGACGGTCTCGGCGACCCGCTGGACGTGCTCGATCATTGGCCGGCCATAGCGATCCTGCTGATCGCCGTGGACCCGCCGCGCGAGACGCGCCGCGCGACCGGTGGACGTCAGCGACGCAGCGCCGTCGGAAGAACCGGCCATGGCGCGACGGTAGCGAACCGCCCGCCCGCTCGCGCCCGAATGACCCGCTGCTTGCCCGCTCCCGCGGCCCCGGCGGTCGGCACTTCAGCGGCGTGCTTCACTGGATGCAAGCGATGGCAGGTCGCTGCCTCCTTGCGGGGGCCGTCGACGGGGCATCGAGATGTCGACCGACGAGGCCAGCATGTTCGAGAACGGACGTGGAGGACAGGACCGGGAAGTTCGCGGAGCGCCGGCAGGTGCGGCGTCCGTGCAGTCGCCGCAGGACGTCGCGTCGTTGCTGCGTGCCCACGGTGGGGACTACGCGCGACTGCTCCGGCAGCGTCGTCCCGGCACGCGGGCGGACGGCAGCGGGTGGCGGTTCTACGCCGACGCGACGGCGCGCGCAGCGCGCAACGACATCGAGGTCCACCAGATCCTCGTCGACATCAGCGTCGCCGCCCAACACCTCGGAACCAACGACGCTCTACGGTCCTACGCGACGTCGAAGCGGCGACGGGTTGAAGGCCCGCTGGCCGCGGCGTTCCTCGAGGGGATGCTCGACCGCGTCGATCGCTTTCCTCATGACGTGCTGCGTCTGGACCGCTGAGCGCCGCAACACCCGCTTCACCCGTCTTTCACCTCGACGCCGGGGCGCGCTCCTACCCTCAAGACGTGGGGATGTCGACCTCTGACCCCGAACGCTTCGACGCGCTGCTGCTCGCGCTGGCCGATGCGTGGCGGGCGAGCGCGGCCTCCGGGCACGGCGAGCCGGTCGTGTTCTGGCGCGGCGACCACGGGGCGCACCGAGCGTGGCCGGCCGAGGTCGAGGTGATGACCCGCGTAGAAGCTGAGGAGCTCGTGCGACGGGACCTCGCTCGAGCGGCGCACCCGGCCAGCGAGGTGATGATGGTCTCGCCTACCCGGCGCGCCCTCGACGCGACGCTCATGCTCGACGAGGGTGGGACCACGGCGCCCCGGACTCCAGCCAACCGCTGATCAACCGACCCGAGCATCCCTGGCGACGGGCCGCGCGCGATGTCCCAGTCGACGATCCCTTCCAGGACGGACGCGGCGGCAATCAGAGCGGCCGAAGCGCTGTCACCTACGGTCGAGCTTGCTGGGGGCTATGACCCGAATGCGACGAGTTCCATCCCAGCACCGCGAACTCGCCGCTATTTGCGGGTTCCGTCCGGGACCGATGCGTTAATACCGATCGATGTCCGACCCGGCAGTGCTTCCTCTTCCTGGAGTTCCCGCCCCGCGCTCCTCGCGGCCGACCGGCGTTCGCGTCGGTGTTCGCGCCGGTCAGCGCCTGAACCGCCGCACGTCCTTGGTTCTCAGTCACGAGGACGAGCTGCTGCTCGACGCGCTGCGCGACTCGATCGGCCCGGACGCCGGCATCGGCGAGACCCTGCGAATGGGTCTCCGCCGGCTCGCGGTCGAGAAGGGCATCGATGTCACCAAGCTCAAGCAGGAAGAGGCCGCCGCGGCGTAGCCCCCACCAACGAAGAAACCCCCCGCGGGCAAGCGGGGGGTTTCGGGTCCTACATAGCCGCTTACCGCGGCGACCGAGACCAATAGATCTGCTGCGCATTCTAGCGCAGCTCCTCGGACGGATCGACCGAAGCGCGAAAGCCTTAGCTCTCGCGGCGGTTTTCTGATGCCGCAAACGCGGCGCGTCTGTCCGGGCCCTCGACGGCGGGTGTCATCCCGAGCGCCGTCACCCATGCCCGTGCGCGGCCTTCTGGCCGGCGTTCGGGATGGCCTCCTCCGCCACCATCACCCGGCCCTCCGCGGGGTCGCGGACTCAGGTGTTGCCGCCGTCGCTGGCGGCCGCCCGGGCCCGCGGCTTCACCGTGCGCCCCGCCCCGACGCCCCCCAGGGCGCCGTGGGCCCCTGCGCCGCGCCGCCACACCCCCGACGAGCTCGTCGTGCTCTTGGGCGTCGCCGTCGCGCGCCGCGGCATCAAGAACACCGTCGACGTCGGCGTCTTCGCTGCCTGCCACGCCCTTCTCGTCCACGTCCGCCGGCAGGCCGCCACCGCTGCCCGTGGCCGCCGCGGCAACGGTGCCACCGCCCGCACCTCGAGCTCGCTGCTCGTCCGCTCGTTGGCTTCGACGATGGGCTGGGACACCACGCGCGATCGCTGGGAGGACCGCGACGTCCACCAGTCCAGCGTCCGCCGATGGCTGCGGGACCTGCAGGCCGCGCAGCTGCTGCGGGTCGATGTCGTCCTCGACGAGGAGGGCCAGGAGCGCGCGATCGACGTCACGCTGCTCGAGGCGCCGTGGATCCCCGACGAGTGGCTCGCCGACGCGCGCCGCCGGCTTGCGCACTGGCGCACGCGCTACGGCCAGCACTTCGAGCGCTCCCGCCGTGCTGGCCCGATCATGGCCGCCCTCGCCGCCTCCCGGAAAGCGATTGCCGACCGCTACGCCGGGCCACCTGCAGGACGGCGAAAGACGCGATCCCGTGGGATCGAAAACGAATCTGGCACACCCCCGTGGGGAGCCAAGGCTAAGACTAAGCCGAAGATGCGTAAGCAGCTTCGGCGTAAGGCCTCCTGTGGCGCGAGCGCCCGCGCGCAAGCGCGCGAAGGAAACACGCGAAACCAAGCGCCGTCCGATCAGACCCTGCGTCCCACGCAAAATGCTGATCCCACTCCGTTTGGCAGCGAAGAGTGGGAGTCGGGAGCGGATCTCGAGTCGCTCGAGTTGCGGGTCGCCGCACGGAAGCAGCGTGCGCTCGAGCTGCGGAGCCTGGTGCTGGGACAGCTCGCCGATTCCGAGCGGATCGTCCGAAATCACGCGCCGACCCCGGAGGTGCCGCTGCCCGCGCTGCCGCCGCTGCGGCGCGCGATCGCCGGGCGCCTGGTCGGGGTTGACGACCTGGCCGCCGGCGTCCCGATCCCGGGCCTCGGCGACAGGTACGTCCGTCGCCTGCACGCTGCCGCGGCGCGCTGGGTGCACTTCGCCCCGGCCGGGGCTCCGACGCCGGCGGTGGGGCTGCTTGAGCTCGCCGAGCAGATGCCCGGCCGCTCGATCGCCGAGCTCGTCCGCCACTTCGCCCGCCGCGCCGGCGCGATGCGCGACGACGCCAAGACCAACGGACCGGCCGCCCAACAACGCCTCGACGCCGTCGTCCGGCGAGCCCGCCGCGACCCCGCGGGCACCCTGCAGGCGTGGCCGAGCTGGCTGCGCCGAGACGGCGACCGGCCGGTCCGCGGCGGCGACTGGGAGCGCTTCCTGCAGGTCCACCGGCTGCCCACCGACCACGAGCTCGCCGACCCCCAGACCCGCCGTTGGCTCCGTGACGCCACCGCCCTCTGGTTCGGCACCCCGCTGGCCGCCGTCGAGCTCACCGACCCCGCCGGCCACTACGTCTACGTCCCCCTCCACGCCCCCTCGCTCCGCCGCCGCGGCGACCGCACCCGCTCCCCCTGGCGCAGCACCACGCCCCGACGTCGCGGCCGCGCGTAGCCCGTGCGCACGCCTCTGCACACTGGGCCGCTTGGCGCGGCGATGACCCCGAAACGTACTCTTCCCGTTGTGTTGTACAAGGGTGGCTTCTGATGTACGTTTTGGACGTGTCGTCTCCCGCCTCTCTCAGCGTCTCTGAAGCCCGACGCCAACTGTCGTCGATCATCGACCGCGTTGGTGTCGAGCACGCGCCGGTCTATCTCGCGCGTCGCGGCCGGCGTGTGGCAGCGGTAATCGATGCCGATGACCTCGACCAGCTCCTGGCGCTCGCCGAGGACATGGCCGACATCCGTGCTGCCGAACAGGCACGCGAAGAGCTTCGCGTGACCGGCGAAGCACCAATCCCGTGGGAGCAGGTCAAGGCCGACCTCGGCCTGACGTGAGCTACCGCATCACGCTCGCTCCCTCGGCCGCCCGTCAACTCCGCAAACAGGACCCGCAGGTCCGTCGACGGATCCAGGCCGCACTCGAGCTGCTCGCCGACGACCCGCGGCCACCGGCCGCGACCCGCCTAGTCGGCGGCGCGGGCGAGTGGCGGGTCCGGACCGGCGACTACCGCGTCATCTACGAAATCCACGACGACGAACTGCTCGTCCTCGTCCTCCAGCTCGGACACCGCCGCGACGTCTACCAACGACGCCACTGACCGACACCACCGCCCCCACTGCTGAAAGCCGCGTTCGGTCCGCCGGTGGCTCCGCAGGCCGTGGTCGCCTACGGTGAGCATCGAGACGATCTATGCCTTCGGATTTCATCCCGCCAAAGACACTGGCCGAGATTCGCGGCGAGCGCACGATTACCGACAAGATGCGCCGGCAGATCGAAGCCGAAAAGGCCGAGCTCCGGGCGTGGGCGGAGGATCTGCACCGCCCGGACCCGCAGCTGCCGGCTCGCCAGACAGAGGTTGCCGATAGGGACCGCCTGGCAGGCGAAGGCCTCACCGACGAGGGCCCCTAGGACGTGATGCCCGAGCCATTCGCCTACTACGACCGTGAAGTCGACATCGCCTGGATCCCCACCCGGACCCGGCCAGCGGCGCGGCCGGTTTCGAGCACCGAGCGGCCTTGGGGCCTCACTGGTCACGACTCCGATGGGGCTGTCGTCGGCGTGGAGATCTGGGACGCCAGCACCCGGCTGCCCGCACCGATCCTCAGCGCCCTCCCCGACGCCCCGAGCCCGTAGAGGCCGGGACCTCTGGATCCGTCCGCGCGGCAGCAGTGATGGCCGTCGTCGCCTCGCCGGCTGCGGCGGCTGCGGCGGCGTCATCCTCGCCGTCTTCTTGACCGTCGTCCAGGGCCACGCGTAGCCCCTCGCGCGTGTGAGGTCGGCGCCGTGCTCCGTGGGCCGGGCGACCTGACCGGCGCGAGCTGATCGCCCACCCCGGCCTCGCTGCACGGAGGCCGGTCCTACATCGCTGCACGCAGCGGCACTGTTGCGTGCACCGCTTGAAAACCGCTTATACCTCGCTCTCAAAGGTGCCTACGGCACCGACGTACAGGTCCGAAGTTGAGTGCATATCGACGCGTTGCATCGCTTCAAACCTGTTCAAAGGTCATGCGTGTACGACTCGCTGGAGCTCGCCGTACACGCATGACCTTTTCCACCAAAGCCCTCTTCGATTGCTTTGGCACACATTATCCCAGCCTTGGAGGGGTGATAGGGTCAACGGCAGCTGATGCTGTCGATCGGAACGGTCAGCGCCGGAAATCAGGCGCAGCGGGAGTACCACGAGCGGCAGCTCGCGCAGTCCCGCGACGACTACTACCGCGAGACCGAAGGGCCCGCCGGCGTCTGGATCGGGGCCCACGCCCAGGCCCTCGGGCTCACTGGTGAGGTCGACATCGAGGGGTTCCGGCGGATGCTCGATGGGCAAGATCCGGCGACCGGCGAGGACCTCGGTGGTCGCACGGACCGCCGCAAGACCGTGGCGTTCGACCTCGCGTTCTCGGCGCCGAAGTCGGTCTCGTTGCTCAGGATGGCCGCCGACGAGGAGACCGCCAAGACGGTCGACCGGGCCCACGAGCGCGCGGTCAAGGCGGCGCTCTTGTACATCGAAGAGGAGGGGTGGAAGGGCCGCGCGCGTGTCACGCACGAGGACGGATCTCGCGAGCGAATCACCGTCCAAGGTAACGGTGTTATTGGGGTGCTCTACCGCCACGAGACGACCCGCAACGCGGACCCGCAGCTGCACTCCCACGCCGTGCTGGCCAACGTCGTGCGGCCTGAGAAGGGGGACGCGCAGGCGATCAACTCGCCGGTGCTCTACCAGCAGGCCAAGACCGCCGGCAGCGTCTATCAAGCGGTCCTGCGCGGCGAGCTCGGCGTCGAGCTCGGGATCGAGTTCGACACCCCGGTCAACGGGCTCTCCGACATCAAGGGCTTTGACCGCGGCCTGATCGACACGTTCTCCACGCGTCGCGCGGAGATCCTCGCGGGACTCGCCCGGGCCGGCTTCTCCGCCGGCGGCGCCGCGGCGGAGCGCGTCGCGCTCGAGTCCCGTCGCGCGAAGGACATGCAGCTGGACCACGGGCAGTGGCGCGTCGAGGTCCGCGAGGCGCTGCAGCGCGACGGGTTCGGGATCGAACAGGCCCGGGCGCTCGTGCGGACGCCGGCAGAACGCCAGCTCGCGCTCACTGGCGCCGGTGGCGGCGTCGAGGTGCCGCGGCCGCGGTCGCTCGAGGAGCGGCTCCAGGCCGCGCCGCTGGACCAGCTGACGGACGTGCGGGCAACCGAAGACGCTCGCCCGATCCGGCAGGCCGCGATGTCGGCCCGAGAGGGCTACACCGCCGACGAGGTTGCGGAGGCCTTGAGCGGGGTGTTTAAGGATCCGCGCCTGGTGCAGGTTCAGGGCGGCGAGCGGCCGCGATGGACGACAGAGCGGCACCTGCAGCTCGAAGAGCGCGTCCAACGGGACACCCTCGGGCGGATGCAGGACGCGACCGGCCCGCGCATCGATGTTCAGGGCTACGCGGTGCCGACGAAGACCCCCGACGGGTTCAGCCTCTCGGTCGAGCAGCGGCAGGTCCTCGGGCGGGTCCTTCAGTCCGGGCACGGTGTCGAGGTCATCCGCGCCCGGGCCGGCGCGGGCAAGACCACCATCGCGGGGCTCGCGCGTACCGAGTTCGAAGCGCACGGCATCAAGGTCGTCGGCGTCGCCCCGACGCTGCAGGCGCTCGCGGAGCTCGACGACGTCGGCCTGGAGAAGCGCGACAGCCTCGCGCGGACTGCGTTCTCCGACGGCGAGTTCTCGGAGGTCATGCGGACGATGGACCACCAGACGGTGGTCCTCGTCGACGAGGCCGGGATGGCACAGACCAGGGAGATCGCACCGCTCCTGGACCGCGCGGCAGAGCGCGGGGCGAAGGTTGTGGCGATCGGCGACGACGTGCAGCTCGCCGCCGTCGGCGCCGGCGGGTGGTTCCGGTACCTCGTCGAGCACCAGGACGCACCGGTCCTCGCGCTCACGGAGGTGCACCGCCAACGCGACCCAGTCGAGCGGGACCGACTGAACGGCCTGCACCGCGGCGACGTCGCCGGATGGATCAGGTGGGCGGACCAGCACGACCGGATCGACGTCCAACCGACGGTCCAGGACGCCTACGGGGCCACCGTCAGCCGGTTCGAGGGTGCGCTCGACGCGGTCGACAGCGAGATCGACCGCGTGGTCGTGATGGCACCGCAGAACACGCACCGCCGCGCGCTGAACGACCAGCTGCGGCGCGTTGTCGCCGGCCGCGGCGTGCTCGACCGAACCCAGGAGCGCGACTACGACGGCCTCCTGGTCGCGCCCGGCGAACGCCTGGTGGCAACGAGGACCGTGACCGTCGACGGCACCAGCCGCCGGCTCGTCGAGAACGGAGAGCGGTTCGAGGTCCTGACGGTCGGCGCCGCCGGCGCCCGTGCCCGCGCGGTCGCCGGAAAACGGCGTGGCGAGCTCGTGCAGCTGCCCGCCGAGGTCCTCCGGCCCGACCAGGACGGGCGCCGCGTCGACCACGCGTACGCGAGGACGGTGCACAAGGCGCAGGGGATGACGGTCGATCGGTCAATCCTGTTTGCCCCGGACCCCGGGCGGCTGGGCCGCAACCTCGCCTACGTCGGCCTGACACGCACCCGGGACCGTGCCGACCTGGTGACCGTCGCCCCCGACCGGCCGGCAGGGCTCGAGCGCCTGGTGCGCGGGATGTCGGAGCGCCGCGATCACCAGGCCGCCCTGGCGATCGCCAGCCCCAAGCGCCTGGACCCCGAGCGCGTCACACGCATGAGCGTCCCCGAGCTCGCCGAGCACCGCCACGCACTCCTCACCGAAGCCCGGCAAGCGATGACGCGCCTGTCGCGGCTGGACCGCGAGGCCCGCGGCGCGTGGGCCGGATCCGCGGACGCGAGGACCGACGCGAACCTGCTCAGACACCGCGACCAGCTAGTAGCCCAGATCGAGGCCCGCGAGCGCCACCTCGCCGAGCAGGACCCCGACGGCGAGAAGCAGGGCCGCGGTCTCATGGAACAGACCACACGCCAAGCACAGGAGCGTGACCGCGGCGCCCTCGAGCGACTCGACGAGCAGTTGGTGGGCCGAGAGGTTCAGGGGGTCCCGGAGGCCGACGAGCTGCAGGCCCGGATCCAGAAGGCCCGCGGGCCGGCCGAGAGCTACCTCAAGCACCTGCTCGAGCGCCTGGATCACGTCCACGGCCAACAGGTCGACCGCACCGCCACCGTCGATCCGCTCGCGGTGCCCGAGCACGAGCGGCCGGCCCTGGCGTTGGTGCAGGAAGCAGCGCGGTCCGAACAGCTCCGCAGCCTCACGGTGTCGGCTGCCCAACAGCTCGGGACCGCTCATCCGCAGGTCGCCACGTGGCTCGAGCGCCATCCCCTCCCCCACGCGGTCACGCAGACCCGGTCGGCAGAGCGCAAGGTGCCCGTGCGCCGGTACTCGCCGCACCAGCAGGCCTTCGCCGACGCCCTCGATGCATGGCACCGGTCCCGGGGTGAGTGGGCAACCCCCCAGGGTGCGCGTGACGCACAGGAGCTCTCCGGCACCCACGACCGCCTCGAGCGCGCACACGAGGAGCTGACGTCCGCGACGGTCCGGCGTGACGCGCACCTGATCGACGAGCCGTCCCGCCTGCGACGCACCGCACACCGCGAATGGCACGCCGTCCTGGACAGCGTCCAGCAGCGCGTCGACCGGGCCCAGCGGCGCCTCGCCGACCTCCAGCAGCAACGCGACGCGGTGGAGAACCGGCTCGGGCGACCGTTCGAAGAGCTGGTCGCGGAGAGCCGTGACGCCACCCTGCAGACCCTGATCGCCGAACGGGATGCCCGCGAGCTCGAGCACGCCCTCGCGCGCCGTGGCCCGGAGGGCTTCGGGACCAACCGCACCGAGAAGCTGCTCGGACCCCGCGACGGCCTGAACCCCCAGGACCAGCGGCGCTACGACAAGCTCGCCGGCCAGATCGCCGTCGACCACGTCCTCCGCGACCAACCCACCACCGATCGACAGCAGCGCTGGCCGACGTTGAACGACCTCAAGGTCATCGGACGAGAGATCGCGCTGTGGCGCGACGCGCACGACCTCCCCCTCACCGAGCGGCAGCAACAGATCGCCGAGCGCCACCGCCCCGTCGAGCGCGACCGCGGCATCGACCTCGGATTTGGGTTCGACCGGTAACGCGCCTCGGCCAACGGCCCGTGACCTCGGCGCCGGAAACGATCCGCTGCCCTTCCCGTCCCGGCAGGCCACCTCCCCGAGACGTACGTATACGTTTGTGCACGTAAGCCTACGTCGGTAGAAGAGGACTTTCGCCGACGTCGCCGAACAACGAACTACGACAAGCAACGAATGCAAACGTATGCATACGTTGGAAAACGTAGGCTTACGTGTGCATCATGGGTGCAGGCCGCCCAGGAGACCCACATGAGCTATGCCCCGATCCTCACGATCGCCAACGAGAAGGGCGGTGTCGGCAAGACCGCCACCGCCGTCAACGTCGCCGCCGCGCTCGCGCGCGCAGGCCTGCGCGTCGTCGCGGTCGACGGCGACAGCCAGGCCGACCTGACCTGGGGCGTTGGCGCCGAGCCCGACCAGGGCCCCGGATTTGCCGAAGCGATCGAGCACGCCGCCCAGGGGGACACCTTCGACCCCGCCACGCTCCTCCCGACCGTCGTCGACGGCCTTCGCGTGTTGGCCGGCGGGCAGGGCCTCGCAGAGGTCGCCCCGGAGCTCTACACCGCCGGTGCTGACGGCGAAGAGTGGGTCAGCACGGCGCTGCGCGCCGTCGCCGAGCTCGAGGACGTCGACGTCGTCGTCATCGACACCCCGCCGTCCCCAGGGCCGGTCACCATCGGCGCGATCATGGCCGCCGACCTGACGTTGGCGATCGCCAACGCCCGGCAGGCCAACTCCGTCGCCGCGCTGCAAACCCTCATCGAACGCGCGAAGGCCATCAGCGCACGGGGCGGGCACGGGGGAGTCCGCGTCGTCCTGCAAGGCCACGACGAGCACCGCGTCCTGCACCGCGACATGCGCGACCGGCTGCAGGCCGAACCCGAAGGCCTCTTCGCCGTCATCCCGCACAGCAAGGACGTCGAAGAATCCCCCCTCGACGGCGTCCCCCTAGTCGCCTCCCGCGGCCGCGGGTCCTCCCGCACCGCCTGGGCCCTCTGCGACCTCGCCCAGGACGCCTACAACGTCGCCCGCCAGATCCACACCCAGCAGGTCACCGCCGCATGAGTACTCGCACCAACTCCCTCGACGCCAACAAGCGCTTCGCCCGCCGCACCCCCGGCAGCATCCAGGCACCCGCCGACGAGCAGCCCGCCGCGCCGACACCCGCCCGAGCGCCACTGAAAGCCGCGCCCGCGCCGGAATCTGCTCCTGCCGCATCCACCCCGGCTCCGGCGACGCCCTACACCGTGCGGATTCCCTCCGACATCGCCGATGCATGGCGCGCCCGCGTCGCCGACGCCGGCGTCAACCAGACCGACGCCGTCACCGCGGCCTTCCAAGCCTTCATGGCCATGGACGTCGACGAGTTCGCCACCGCCGTGCTCGCGAACAAGCGGCAACGCCGCCAGGGCGCCTGAGGGTCCTTCGCAGAGAGATATCTCGCCGGCAGGAAACTGGTCGGCAGTCGCTATCTGGCGTCGCTTGTCGGCGGCGCGGCGGCGACCCGCCCGCGCTCGATGGCCCGGTAGACGGTCGAGCGGCCGACGCCAAAGAGCTCGGCGAGCTCCGCGGGATTCTTCTCGCCGGCCCGGTGCAGCTGAACGAGGTGCCGCTCCTGGCTCGGGGAGAGCTTGGGCTTGCGGCCGCGGAGCTTGCCGGCCGCACGGGCGACCTCCAGCCCTTCGCGGGTGCGCATGCGGATCAGGTCGGACTCGAACTCGGCGACCATCGCCAGGACGTTGAAGAGGAGCCGGCCGACGGGGTCGGTCGGGTCGTGGACCGATCCGCCGAGGTTCAGCTTCACCTTGCGGGTTGTGAGCTCGTCGACGATGTCGCGCGCGTCGGGGAGCGACCTTGCGAGTCGGTCGAGCTTGGTGACGACGAGCACGTCACCGGACCGGCAGGCCGCGAGCGCTTCGCGGAGACCGGGACGCGCGCGGTTGGTGCCGGTGAGGCCGTGGTCGACGTAGATCCGTTCGGGCTCGACTCCGAGCGCTTGGAGCGCGTTTCGTTGCGCGGTCAGCTCTTGCGCCGCGGTCGAGACGCGTGCGTAGCCGATCTTCAGTTCGCTCACGCGTAGAAGTGTGCCGTATGACGCCCGCTCATCGGGAATCAATTCGGACGGGGCTATCGGGACGACTGGTCGTCAGGTCCCACCGGGAGGCCCGAATCGCGGATCCTCATCCCGGTAGACGTTCCTCTATGGGACAGGCTTTCGTCGCTGCTGCCGTTTCGTCGTCCCCGGGACGCGCTGTCCCGGTACGGGGCGTTCGGTGGTCGGAGCTCGCCGATCCTGGTGTGCACGTGATTAGCGGCATAGGGTGGCGAGATGGCCGTGTCCCCGGAAGACCGTTCAGGCGAGCTGGGCGATGCGCGTGTCCCGACCGATCGGGAGCGGATCTCGACGGCGATCGTGCACACGTACAAGCGGGAGTTCGGGAAGGGCCCGGAGAGCATTCGGGTGCACATCGCGGACGACACCGTGATGGCGTTGCTGCGCGGCGGATTCTCGATCGTCGAGGAGTCGCTGCGCAGGTCCGGGCGGGCCGAGGTCGTGCGCGATCAGCGCCGCGCGTTCGGCGACATGGTCGCCCCGACCCTGGCCGCGGCGGTCTCGGAGGTCATCGGCCGGGAGGTCGTGCAGGTCCTCGCGGACACCAGCCAGGACCCCGACCTCAGCGTCGTGGTGTTCGTGCTCGCTCGCGCATAGCGCCCGGCCGTTGGGGCATGCAGGGGCCCGGGGCTGGCGTCGTGCATGGAGCGACCGTGCGAGGCGTGCCCCTGCATGCCAGCCGGGCGGGGCGGCCCGGGACGCTGCGGCGAGCCGGCCGCCTCGCCCGACTCCGATGGCATCGACCCGGCGGCACGCCGGCTGCCCGTCGTCCCGCCAACCGATGACCATCCGGCACTGCACCTAGACCGGTTCCAGACTGCCCGTTTGACGTCCGGGGTGTCTCGGGGGTGCGGTGTGGATCCCCCATCGCACGACCGCACCCGCCGAAAGCACTACGACGTCCCGCAGGCGGTCCGTCCGGGCGCCCACGAGGGGCGCTTGGAAAGGAAGACGGCAGGGTTGCCTGATCCCGACGGAAGTTGTTCGGGAAACTTCCTGTCTGGTGTCGGGTCAGGTGGTCTTGGGCTCGAGTAGGAACGCGTCGGTGGCGGTGTTGTCGCGGCCGTTGTAGCCGGGGACGTAGGAGCGGACCTTGCGGTCGAGCACCTGTTCGACGACGGCGACCAGGTCGGTCTCGATGCTGCGCTGCAGCCGGGAGTGGACGGTGTCCAGCAGCCGGATCTCGCCGACCTCGAGGAGCTTGTTCTGCCCCGGCGTGTTGACCTCTTCGAGGGTCACGAAGACGGTGTCGGGCAGGATCGTCGCGACGATCTTCTGCGGTCCGCGGCCGTAGAGGTCCTTGTAGACCTGGGCGATGCCGTTGGCGATCTGCTGGTGCGGCACGGATGGCAAAAGGGGGGTTCCCGGGAGCGTCGTGGACGACCACAGGTGGGTCGAGGTGCGGTGCCCCGGGGGGTGGGCGGTGACGCTCGCGCCCGCCCTTCCCGTACCGGGGGGCCTTGCGCGCACGGACTGCACCGAGCACCCTACCGCCGGACCAACAGACCGTCGTCGACGGTGCCCGCGGCAGCCGCCCAGCGGAGGGACGTCCGCTGGGCGGCAGCCGAAGCGGATCGGGGATGCGTTCCTTCGGGATCGCGTTCCTCTCGGTCGTGCGCGGGGGGCCAAAGGTCACGAGTTGGCGTTGCACGGGGTGGCGGGGTGTGGTTTGGTGGTGGTGCGCAGCGGGAGCCGCGAGCGCGAGATCGCTGGATCACTGACCCGTTCAGGCGGGGTTCCGGTTCGCGGTCATCGACTCGGACGTCACGTCCGGCGTGCTCCATCAGCGCCGATACAGCAGGTTGGTGCCTCGGGCGACATCCCCCATCTCGTCGCCCGCCGGCCGGCCGGAATGAGAACCCCCTGCGTAAAGGGCCATTCATGCTGCACGAAGTTCCGCGTCGCGATCAGATCGACCTCGATCTGCTGCGCCGCTACCGCGACCGCGACGACCGGTTCGCGCTCGAAGAGCTCGCCGACCGGTCGATGCCGCTGGTCAAATCGATCGCCCGCAAGTACCGAAACTGCGGCGAGGACATGGAGGACCTCATCCAGGCCGGCACCGTCGGCCTCGTCAAGGCGATCGAACGATTCGACCTGGAGTCCGGGGGACGGTTCATCTCCTACGCGGTGCCGAACATCCAGGGCGAGATCCGCAGGCACTTCCGCGACCACACCTGGGCCGTCCACGTTCCCCGCTCGATGCAGGAACTCGACGCGAAGATCCAAACGACCAGCCGCCGGGTCGCCGCGAAGACCGGGCAGCACCCGACCGACGAGGACCTCGCCACAGAGCTGCAGGCCCCGGTCTCCGACATCCGCGAGGCCCGGTCCGCCGGCCGGTCCTACCGTGCTCTGTCGCTCGACGCGCCCGCTGGAGAGGACCGCGACATCGCGGGCACCTTCGGTCGAAGCGACCCGGGATACGCCGGGGTCGAGAACACCGCGACCGTCGACGTCGCCATGCAGGCGCTCTGCGACCGAGACCGCAAGGTCGTGCGGCTGCGCTACGAGGACGGGCTGTTGCAGCGCGAGATCGCGGAGGAGATCGGCGTCTCGCAGATGCAGGTCTCGCGCATCCTCTCCGCCGCCGTGGACCAGATGCACGAGCACCTCGACACCGGAAGCCGGCCCACGCCGCTGGCCGCATAGACCGCGCGGGCCCCCGCCCGCCCCGCCAAAGGGGCGGGGCGAGGCACCGACGCAGCGTGCTGGATCGCCCACGCCGACACCGACGCAGGCCACCTCACCCGGGACGCTGCCCCGAACCAGGCCACCACGAACACGACCGCACCCCACCCCGGGGCCGGGGTGGCCGAACCCACCGACTGACGCGCCCGACCCCGCGAGCCGGTGCCCACCGGGTCTCGAGGTCGGCCCGAGCCCTCCGCGTGGGAGCGCTGCCGGCGTCGGGCGGTGTGTCGGTGGTCGCGAGGGGTTCAGCCGGCGGGCGGGTACGGATCGGGCCGGCCGATCGTGTCCTTCTGCCGGATCTGCCCATGACGGTCCTGCACGACGAGTTCGCCGCCCCCGGAGTTGACGATCAGCGGATGAGCCGCAGCGATCGCTTCTCGCTGCGTGAGGTGATGAGAGCTCGCACGCTGCGCGCCTTCGCGTTTGACGTCCCAGCCGCCGGCCGGATGCTGTACGACCCAGTAGTTCGCCATCGAGTGTCCCTTCGTGGAAGGCCCCGAGCGTCGCAGCCCGCCCCGACGGACCCACCACGCAACACGACATGCGGCGAACGCTTGCGACCGCATCGCAGAGCGCACGCAACTCCCGGTCCCCGTCCCGGTAGATGATCCGGACCGGGACGGCCTCACCCTCGATCGGGTGTATGTCGTCCCTGGTCGCTCCTCACGTCAGTCTGAGGCGTCGGTCGAGGAAGTCACGGACGAGCGGGACCACCTCGGGAAGGCTCGTTTCGAGGATCCAGTGGCCGGCGTCAAGAACGTGCAACTCGGCGTCGGGCAGGTCGCGGAGATACGCGCGTCCGGCCGCCTCGGGCATGTAGCCGTCGTGCGGGCCCCAGAGGATCAGGGTCGGCGGTCGGTGCTCGCGGAGGTAGTGCTGCTCCCGCTCGAACCACGCGAAGGTGGTGGCCTGGTCCTCGAAGAGCCGCAGGACGCCGGCGCGGCGCTCGGGCGTGTTCATGAGCGCCCAGTGCAGGGTCCAGAGGTCGGGTGCGACCCGGTCGGCGAGGCGGTCCGGCAGGTCACCGACGAACTCGTCCCTGAAGCCCTCTCGGCTGATGTTCGCCGCCAGCGCGGCGCGTCCTCCGTCCGTTGGGTGACCCCAGAACGACTTGAGCGTCTCGTACTTCGGGCCGAGTTCGTCCTCGTAGACGTCGCCGTTGGCGACGATGAGCGCGGTGACCCGCTCGGGCGCCTCCAGCGCCAGTCGCAGACCGAACTGGGAGCCGTAGTCGTGCAGCCACAGCGCGTAGCGGTCGAGGCCGACCGTGTCGACGAAGCGGCTCAGGAACGCGGCGTAGGCGTCGAAGGTCCAGGGGAATCGGGCGGGGGCGTCGGTGTAGCCGAACCCGGGGAGATCGGGGGCGATCGTGCGCCAGCGGTCGCTGAGCTGTGGCATCAGGGCCCGGAACGCGTAGGACGAGCACGGGTAGCCGTGGGGCAGGAGGAGGACCGGCGCATCGTCGGGGCCGGTGTGGCGGAAGAACGTCCTGACCCCGTCGACGTCGACGGTGTCGCAGTGGACCGTGGAGGGCGGGGTCGTCATGCGCGGGCGGTCAGCGGACGCGGATCTTCAGCGGCGCGCCGTAGGTCTTGCCGTCGAGCGAGAACGCGAGGCGGTTCTCGCCTCGGCGGGCGGCCCTGGTCGAGAGCGTGCCGCGGCGGTCGCGGCTGCTCACCGCGACGGTGCGGACTACGCGCCATCTGCCCCGGGAGAGCCGCGCGGTAACCCGCCCGGAGAAGTTGCAGCGCACGGTCAGCCTCATGCCCCGGCGGACGCTCCGGGAGGCCGGCGTGCATCGCGGTTGCTGCACCTTCCACCGGGTGGCCTGGACGGCGACGTCGTCGGTCACGTAGCGGACGTAGCTGCAGAGCAGGACCTCTGACACTCCGAGGCGGATCGTGAAGGGCTGCGTCCGTGTCGACCAGTCGGTGCCCGTCGCCGGGGGCGTCGGGGCGACGGAGTACTGGGTCTCGTCGAGGATCCATCCCGACCCGCCGCCGCTGGCGCTGATGGCGGTGTTGTTGATGAGCTTCTGGCGCTGCTGCGCGACGGTCGGGGCGCAGGCGGGGTCCTCGGCTGCGTTCTGCAGGTAGACCGACGGGGTGTGGACGGACGGGAACGACGGGTCCTTGAACTCGGCGTGGCCCGCGACGGTCGCGACCTGCGTGGTGCCGGCGACGAGCGGGCCGCTGCCCACGAACGCCGCCGAGACGGTGTTGCCCGGGTAGGCCGGCGCGGTGGCGGCGTCGGTCTCGATTGGTGTGACGCCGGACGCCGGTCCGGCGAGCGTCCCGACCGCGATTGTGGTCGGGACCAGAATCCACCAGCCGCGCACAGGGTTGAGATTCCCACGCCGCCGCCGGCGTGTGGTGAACAGGCGGTTGTTTCGGTCCTCAGCGCAGGTCGCGGAAGAACGCGCGGATGTCGTCGAGCAGCAGCTGCGGTTCCTCAAGCGCGGCGAAGTGCCCGCCGCGGTCGACGTCCATCCAGCGCGTGATGCGGTGCGAGGTCTCGGCGTAGCGGCGGATGCCGATGTCGTGGGCGAACATGATCGCGCCGGTCGGCACGCTGCTGGGCTCCTCGGGCGCGCCCCATTCCTCGTCCTGCGCGTAGCCGACGTAGGCGGCGCTGCCGGCGGTCCGGGTCAGCCAGTAGAGCGTCACGTTCGTCAGCAGGCGGTCGCGGTCGACGATCGCGTCCGGAACCGCCTCGCGGGGGTGGGTCCACTCGCGGAACTTGTCGACGATCCACGCGAGCTGCCCGACGGGGGAGTCCGACAGCGCGGCGCCGAGCAGCTGCGGCCGCGTGGACTGGATGGCGACATAGCCCATCTCCTCACGCTGGAACGCGTCAACGCGTGCGACGCGGTCGCGCTCAAGATCGGTCAAAGAGGCCAGCTCGTCCTCGTCGGGGCCGTGGAACGGCGCGCCGATCGACCCGTTGACGTGCACGCCGACGACGCGGTCGGGCACGGCGCGTGCCACGTCGGGGGCGACGCCGGCGCCGATGTCGCCGCCCTGCACGGCAAAGCGCTCGTAGCCGAGGCGGTCCATCAGTTGCACCCATGCGCCGGCGATCCGCTGCGTCGTCCAGCCGGGCTCGACCACGGGGGAGGAGAACGCGAACCCCGGCAGGCTCGGGATCACGACGTGGAACGCGTCGGCCGCGTCGCCGCCGTGGGCCTCGGGGTCGGTCAGCGGCCCGACCAGGTCGAGGAACTCGACGAACGACCCCGGCCAGCCGTGCGTGAGCAGGAGCGGCAGCGCGGATTCGTGCTTGGAGCGAACGTGGAGGAGGTGGATCCGTTGCCCGTCGATCTCGGTCGTGAACTGCGAATGGGCGTTGATCGCCTCCTCCTGGGTGCGCCAGTCAAAGGCGCTCCGCCAGTGATCGACGAGCTCGCGAAGGTAGGCGATCGGGACCCCGGTGTCCCATCCGTCGCCGGGCAGCGGCTCCGGCAGCCGGGCGTGGCTCAGCCGGGTCTGCAGGTCGTCGATCTCGGCCTGCGGGACCGCGATCGTGAAAGGCGTGATCTCCGTCGAGCTCATGCCTCCATGCTGGCGGCGAACACGGACACGCTGGGTCCTAAGCCGTAAAGCCGACGACCCCCGTGGCTCCCAGAGCGCTCAGAGCGGATCGGCGATGCTCCTGCTTCGTGGTGGCCAACTTCCGGGCATGACGCGTGGCCCTCATGCCGTTTCGAGGAGGCGTCGCGCTTGGCCGTAGACCCGGTCGGGTGTGGGGGTGCGGCGTGCGTGATCGTCGACGTCGGCGCGCTTGACCGTGAGTGCGAGTTCGCGGGCTCCGCCGCGTGGGGCGTTGAGGACGCGTCGCGTGTGGTCCAGGAGCGTTTCGCCGTCGCGTTTGGTCAGGAGCTCGAGCGCGCCGTACTCGTCGTCGTCGAGACCGACGAGCAGCGCGACGTCGCCGGGGTCGTGTTCCGACCGCTCGGCGACGTCGTGGACGAACGCGACGGCGCGGGCACTGGTGGGGACGGTCTCGGCGACCCGCTGGACGTGCTCGATCATCGGCCGGCCGTAGCGATCCTGCTGATCGCTGTGGACCCGCCGCGCGAGCCGCGCCGCGCGACCGGTAGACGTCAGCGACGCGTCGCCGTCGGAAGAACCGGCCATGACGCGACGGTAACGGACCGCCCGCGCGCCCAGGCGCCCCGGCCAGGTCGCTCCCGCAGCGCCGGGAGTCGGGGGTTCGGCGGCGTGCTTCACTGAGTGGAAGCGATGGCAGGTCGTGACCTCGTTCTAGGGGTGTCGACGGGGCATCGAGATGTCGACCGACGAGGCCAGCATGTTCGAGAACGGACGTGGAGGACAGGACCGGGAAGCTCGCGAAACGCCGGCAGGCGCAGGGTCGGTGCACCCGCCGCAGGACGTCGCGTCGTTGGTGCGCGCCCATGGTGGGGACTACGCGCGACTGCTCCGGCAGCGTCGTCCCGGTACGCGCGCGGACGGCAGCGGGTGGCGGTTCTACGCCGACGCGACGGCCCGAGCGGCCGGCGACGACATCGAGGTCCACCAGATCCTCGTCGACATCAGCGTCGCCGCCCAACACCTCGGAAGCAACGACGCACTCCGGGCCTACGCGACCTCGAAGCGACGACGGGTCGAAAGCCCGCTGGCCGCGGCGTTCCTCGAGGGGATGCTCGACCGCATCGATCGCTTCCCTCATGACGTGCGGCGTCTGGACCACTGAGCGCCGCAACACCCGCTTCACCCGTCCTTCACCTCGACGCCAGGGCGCGCTCCTACCCTAAAGACGTGGGGATGTCGACCTCTGACCCCGGACGCCTCGACGAGCTGCTGCTCTCGCTGGCCCACGCGTGGCGAGTGAGCGCGGCCTCCGGACACGGCGAGCCCGTCGTGTTCTGGCGCGGCGACCTCGGGGCGCACCGAGCGTGGCCGGCCGAGGTCGAGGCGATGACCCGAGCAGAAGCTGAGGAGCTCGTAAAGCGGGACATCGCTCGGGCGGCACACCCTGCGAGCGAGGTGATGATGGTCTCGCCTACCCGGCGCGCCCTCGACGCGACGCTCACGCTCGACACGGACGGTGGGGCCACCCGAGCTCCAGCCAACCGCTAGTTGTCGTCCGGCACGAGCATTCCTTGGCGACGGACCCCGCGATGTCCCAGTCGAGGATCGGCTTGCGGGACGCTGCTTTTCGGGGGAGCGTCCACGGGGGTCACCGGGCGAAGCCGTCCTTGACGATCGATGCCCAGAACTGGATGTAGGTCTCTTCGATCGCAATCCCGGCCGCGAGGACCGAGCGAAGGCCGGTCGCACCATCACCAGTTTCGTTCTGGTCGTCCAGGGCGGCGGCGAGCTCTCGGTAGTCGTCGAGCTGTGCCTGGTGGCGCTCCAGTTGGGCGGCGGCGAGGACCTTGGGGTCGCCGCCGGCGAACAGGCGAAGGAGGCCGGGGTCGCGGAGCTCGAGGAAGTCGCTCGTGGGCTCCGAACGCCAGACGTTTAGGGCGTCTCGGCCTGCGGTGGTGAGGGAGAACAGGCGCCGTCGGCGACCGCCGCTCTCCTCGTCCGCGTCCAGCATCCCGTCGGCCGCGAGTTTGCGGGTCTCGGTGTACAGCACGGTGTGCGGCAGTGCCCAGAAGTTGAAGACGGTGCTGTGCGCGAGCGTCTTGAGGTCGTACGCCGTCGCCGGCTGCATGCGCTCGACGAGCGCCAGGACGACGTACGAGGTGGTCGTGAGCTTGCCCGCCATTGGGTTGCAATCCTACCGTGCCCGCAGTACGGTTCCATGCGTACCATACGCACCGCACTATGGAGGACCGTATGTCGAGCACGCAGAAGACCAGCCCGGGCGCCACCCTCGGGTTCGCTGACCGCCCCGCCGCCCCGACGCCGCGACGCGAGCTGGAGGTCGACGGGACGTTCCCGTCCTGGCTGACCGGATCGCTGCTGCGCAACGGCCCCGGCGCATGGAACGTCGGCAAGTACCGGCTCGCGCACTGGTTCGACGGCTTCGCCCAACTGCACCACTTCGACTTCGCGCAGGGCCGGGTGCACTACGCGTCGCGGTTCCTGCAGACCGAAGCGCGCGCGGCCGTCGAGAAGACGGGAAAGCTGCGCACGTCGGAGTTCGCGACCGACCCGTGCCGCTCGATCTTCCAGCGCGTTCACGCGCTCTTTGACCCGTCGACGGTGCTCACCGACAACGCCAACGTCAGCGTCCAGCGCCTCGGCGACCGGCTGATCGCGATGACCGAGACCCCGCTGCCGATCACCTTCGACCCCGACACGCTCGACAGCGAGGGGACGGCCTTCGAGGCGCCCGGGCAGGTCACGACCGCGCACCCGCACTACGAGCGCGGCACGGGCTCCCTGTTGAACTACGCCGCGCACCTCGGGCCGCGCAGCTCGTACCGGATGTTCCGCGTCGACCCGGACACCGCCGAGGTCTCCGAGCTCGCCCGCATCCCGGTCCGCAAGCCGTCCTACATGCACTCGTTCGGGATCACCGAGCGCTTCTTCGTGCTCGCGGAGTTCCCGCTCGTCGTCAACCCGCTCGCGCTCGCCGTCTCCGGCAAGCCGTTCATCGCCAACTACCGGTGGGAGCCCGAGCGCGGCACACGCTTCACCGTCATCGACCGCCGGACGGGCCGGCTGCACGCCCGGATCCAGGGGGAGGCGTGCTTCGCCTTCCACCACATCAACGCCTACGAGGACGGCGACGTCCTCAACATCGACCTCTGCGCCGCCTCCGACGCCTCCATCGTCGAGGACCTCTACTTCGACCGCATCGACGGGCGCCTCGCCGCTGGCAGGCCGGTGGCCCGCAACTACCCCCGTCCCACGCGCTTCCAGATCGACCTGCAGAAGCGGACGGCGCGCCGATCGACCCTCAGCGATGTCGGCCTCGATCTGCCGGTCGTCAACGCCCCGCGAGTCCGCGAGCGTCCCTACACGAAGACCTGGGGCGTCGGCACCAGCGAGGACTGGATCGACCGGATCCACGCCGTCGACATCACCACCGGCGAGTACCGCACCTGGCACGAGGGCGGCACCTATCCCGGCGAGCCCGTCTTCGTCGCCCGCCCCGGAGCAACGGACGAGGACGACGGCATCCTGCTCACCGTCGTTCTCAGCGAACACCGTGAGACCTCCGCGCTCGTCGCCCTCGACGCCCGCACCCTCGAGACCGTCGGCCGCGCCGAGGTCGGACACCCGATCCCCTACGGCTTCCACGGCCTCCACACCACTCGAAAGGCATCGCCCGATGCGTAAGACGCTCTCCGCCCTCATCACGACCGACGCCCGCGCCAAGATCCTCGGCCCGACCGTGACCGCCCCCGTCGCCGTCGTCGCCCTCGCCACGGCTGCCACCGCGTTCGGAGCCGTCGCGATTGGGCGCCTGGCGATCGCCGAGGCCGTCGTCCGGAAGCTCCGGGTCACCGACGTCACCATCGGCACCCTCAGCGTGGACCACATCACCATCGGCGGCACCCCCTGGGGGCCCGACAGCGCGGACACCCCGGCCTAAGAAGCTAGGACGCGGCGGGACTACCGCCCGGCAAGCGCCCAAGAGAAAACGATTGTCGGGATGTCCCAGTCGAGGATCCTCGACTGGGACACACGCGGTCGACGCGGGCTGCAGCCGCAGCTCGCGGTCCGTGCTGCCGTTCATCGGACGAGAAGCGGCCCGCGTGCCATGCCCGCTGGCCCCCTTCAGCGGACATGTCGTCGCGAGCCTCTCTTCGCGCCGGCGATCGCCGCTGTTGATCGCGGATCTACGGTGCGCGTAGTTGTTGAGCGTCAGACGGGCGGCTCGATGGTGGATGTGTCGTTGGGGTCGGCGAG
>WLOB01000040.1 GCA_009699505.1 Actinomycetota bacterium
GACCGAGGCCGGCTACGTCGGCGAGGACGTCGAGAACATCCTCCTCAAGCTGATCCAGGCCGCCGACTTCGACGTGAAGAAGGCCGAGACCGGGATCATCTACATCGACGAGATCGACAAGATCGCGCGCAAGGCCGACAACCCGTCGATCACGCGCGACGTCTCGGGCGAGGGCGTGCAGCAGGCGCTCCTGAAGATCCTCGAGGGCACGCAGGCGTCGGTGCCCCCGCAGGGCGGGCGCAAGCACCCGCACCAGGAGTTCCTCACGATCGACACGACGAACATCCTGTTCATCTGCGGCGGCGCGTTCGCCGGCCTGGACGACGTCGTCAAGCGCCGCACGGGCCAGCGGTCCGTCGGCTTCGTCGACGCGGCGGAGCAGGCGCACGAGGACCTGCCGGCCGACCGCCTCTTCGAGCACGCGCTGCCCGAGGACCTCGTCGAGTACGGCCTGATCCCCGAGTTCATCGGTCGCCTCCCCGTCGTCACGGCGGTGCGCCAGCTCTCGCGCGGCGACCTGATCACGATCCTCACCGAGCCGAAGAACGCCCTGGTCAAGCAGTTCCAGGCGTCCTTCGACTTCGACGACATCGAGCTCGTCTTCGCGGACGAGTCGCTCGACGCCGTCGCCGACAAGGCGCTCGAGCGCGAGACCGGGGCCCGCGGGCTCCGGTCGATCCTCGAGGAGGCGCTGCTCGACGTCCAGTTCGAGCTGCCCAGCCGCCGCGACGTCCGCAAGTGCGTCGTGACGCGCGAGACGATCGCGGACGGCCGCCGGCCGACGCTCGTCACCGAGGCCGTGGCCGGCGACGACCGCGACGACCTCGAGGCCTCGGCCTAGCCGATCGCCGCGGGTCGCCGGTCCGTCGGGTCGGGGCTTCGAACGCGCCAGGGCGGGTAGCGTGCCCGCCATGTCGCTTCTCCGTCGCACCCCCGCCCGCCTCCTCGGCCGTCGCGCCGTGCCGTGGCTCCTGGTGCTCGACCTCGCCCGCGAGGGCCACGCGCACTGGCAGTCCCAGCTCACGCCGCGCGAGCGCACCCGCCTGCTCGAGCTCCTGCGGACGAGCAAGGGGCGCCCGTCGGCGCTCGGTCCGAAGGAGCAGGCCGAGCTGAAGGCGCTCGGCACGAAGCTCGACGTCAAGGCGCTCGGCAAGCGCGCCGCGATGACCGGCGTCGGCGTCCGCGCCGCCCGCAAGAAGCAGCACCGCCGGTACTAGGGGGCCGGGGGGCGCCGCGCCGGCGCCCCGACCCGCCGCCGCCCGTCAGGCGGGGGCGACGGCGCTCGTGCGGGCGTCGCGCACCCGCTGCTCGTCGGCGGCCGCGTAGCCCGGGGCCGCGTAGACCTCCTGCACCAGCTCGATGCGGCGCTCCTGGAAGCCCGCCTGCACGTAGGCCAGGTAGAGGTCCCACAGGCGGATGAACCGCTCGTCGTAGCCCAGCGCGCGCACGTCGTCCAGCCGCGCGTTGAACGTCTCGCGCCAGCGGGCGCACGTCTCGGCGTAATGCGGGGTCAGGTCCTCGACGTCGACGGTGCGCAGGCGCGTGTCCGTCGTGACGAGCCGGCCCATGACCTGCTGGGAAGGCAGGCAGCCGCCCGGGAAGATCATCGTGTTGATGAAGCTGCGCTGGCGCTTCTCGATCTCGTACGCGCCGTCGTCGATGGTGATCGCCTGGACGGCCATCAGGCCGTCGTGCTTCAGGAGCGCGTCGCAGCGCTGGTAGAAGGTCGGGAGGTCCCGCCAGCCGACGGCCTCGATCATCTCGACGGAGACGAGCCGGTCGTACTGGCCGCGCAGGTCGCGGTAGTCCTCGAGCCGCAGGTCGATCCGGTCGGCCAGCCCGGCCTCGTCGATCCGCCGGCGGGCGAGGGCGTGCTGCTCCCGGCTGATCGTCGTCGTCGTGACCTCGACGCCGTACTCGCGGGCGGCGTGGATCGCCAGGGCGCCCCAGCCCGTGCCGATCTCGACGAGCGACATGCCCGGCTCGAGGCCGAGCTTGCGGCACAGCCGGTCGATCTTCTCGACCTGGGCCGTCTCGAGGTCGACCTCGGGCCGCTCGAACACGGCGCACGAGTAGCTCATCGTCGGGTCGAGGAAGAGCCCGAAGAGGTCGTTGCTGAGGTCGTAGTGCGCCGAGATCTGGCGCCGGGCGCGGGCGACGGTGTTGCGGGCGCCGTTGCGGACGTGCTGGACCGGCAGCAGCAGGTGCTTGAAGCGCCCGCGCAGGCGGTCGAACGCCGGCATGTTGCGGGCGCCCAGCGCCACGAGGGAGACGAGGTCGGGGCTGCTCCACCGGCCCTCGGCGTACGTCTCGCCGACCCCGAGGGAGCCCCGCAGGAACTGGCGCCACACGCCGTCGTCGTGCAGCTCGATCTCGCCGCGCAGCGGGGAGCCCACGACACCGAACCGGTGCTCGCGGCCGTCGGGCTCGCGGACGACGAGCTCGCCGTGGTCCGTGGCGCGCAGGATTCGCAGCGAGATGGTGCGGGCGGTGTCGTCGGTGAGGATTCGGGGCATGCTCGGGCGCTCAGCGGTCGGGGTGCGGGAAGTGGGGGACGCGCTTGACGGCCAGCGCGAGCGCGTGGCCGTAGATGCGGGCGACGTCGGCGATCGTGCCGAGCGGCTGCCGGCGGACGAACGCCCGCAGGCCGGCGGCGTCGAGCGCGCGACGCCGGAGGGTCAGGGTGGCGTCGAAGACCCGCTCGCCGCCCCGGTGGCTCTCGAGGTGCACGACGAGGCGCTCGTCGGGCACGCTGAGGCGCCAGCGGTAGCGGTGGTCCATCGCCATGAACGGCGACACGTGGAAGACCTTGTCGAGCTCC
The DNA here is from genome assembly GCA_009699505.1 of Actinomycetota bacterium. Lineage (GTDB taxonomy): Bacteria > Actinomycetota > Thermoleophilia > Solirubrobacterales > Solirubrobacteraceae > Patulibacter. Next base: position 2,822 of record WLOB01000040.1, read on the forward strand.
CACGTCAGCTGCTCGCCGAGCAGCCCGCCGCGGGACGCCGCGCCCGACGCGGGGGCGTGGCGCTCGGCGTCGCGGGCGTCGACGACGTAGGCGTGCGTCTCGCCCCACGGCGTGTTCGTGACCTCGGCGAGGACGGCCTGCAGCGTCGTCCCGTCGGCCGCGTAGCAGTAGGCGAACGTGACGGGGTTGAAGTCGCGGCCGAGGATCGCCGGCTTCGTGAGCAGGCGGACGGGGCCCGTGGGCCGGCGTTCCGTGCGCTCCTGCACGGTGTCCCGGATCGCCTCGGCGAGCGGGGTCGCCGGGTCGCCGTGGTGGTCGGCGCGGCGGAACGCGAGGGCGGCGCGGCGCTCCACGCCCCAGCCGCGGTGCCCGTCCAGGACGCCGGGCAGCTCGTCCAGGTCGAGGAGCAGCATCGCCGTGGGGTAGGCGAAGCGGTGCTCCTTCGGGGCGTGCCGGCGGTGCTGCACGTCGCCGAGGTAGACGGCGGAGCCGGCGACCGGGGCGGCCCGGCCCGGCCCGGTCGCCGTCGAGGAGGACGGCGCGGGGGACGCGGGCGCGGGCGGGAGGACCGCCTGCGGCGCCGCGCTCACGCGGCGGCCCGTTGCGCGTCGTGCAGGGGGACGGTCGACCCGAGGCTCCGGGCGACGCGCAGGCCGCTCCACACGCCGTCCTCGTGGAACCCCCAGCGCCAGTACGCGCCGGCGTAGTGCGTGCGGCCCGCGGTGCCGGAGACGTCGGCCCACCGGCGCTGCGCCGCCAGGCCCGGGGTCGTGAAGACGGGGTGGTGGTAGACCATCCGCTCCAGGACGAGCTCGTCGGCGATCGCCTCGTCCATGTTCAGCGTCACGAGCAGGCGCGTGGGCGTGTCGAAGCCCTGGAGCCGGTTCATGTCGTACGTGAGCGTGGCGCGGTCCTTCGGCTCGCGCAGCAGGTGCGCGTTCCAGCTGGACCAGGCGGCGCGGCGGCGCGGCATGATCGACGTGTCGGTGTGCAGCGTGGCGGCGTTCTCCTGGTACGGGATCGCCCCGAGCACCGCGCGCTCGTCGTCCGTCGGGTCCTCGAGCACCGCGAGGGCCTGGTCGCTGTGGCAGGCGAGCACGACCTGGTCGAAGTCGGTCTGCGTGCCGTCCGCGGTGCGGACCGTCACGCCGTCGGGGGACCGGCGGACCCCGGTGACGGGCGTCCCGAGCTCGAGGCGGTCCGCCAGCGGCGCCAGGAGCGCGTCGACGTAGGCGCGGGAGCCGCCGACGACCGTCATCCACTGGGGCCGGTCGCGCAGCGAGAGCATGCCGTGGTTCTCGAAGAACCGGATGAGGAAGATCGCCGGGAACTCCCAGAGCTGCGCCGGGTCGGCCGACCACACCGCGCTGGCCTGGGGGACGATGAGGCGCTCCGCGAACCAGGTCGAGAAGCGCTCGCGCCGCAGGAGCTCGCGCAGCGACGTGGTCTCGTCGCCCGAGGCGAGGAACCGCCGGGCGACGCGGTTGAACCGCACGTACTCCGCGACCATCCGCAGGAAGCGGGGGTCCAGCGCGTTGCGCCGCTGCGCGAACAGGCCGCCCACGGACTCCGCGTGGTACTCGAAGTCGAACTCGCGGGCGGTGACGCCGAAGCTCATGTTCGTCGGCCGCAGCGCCACCCCGAGCTCGTCCATCAGGGCGAGGAAGTTCGGGTACGTGTGGTCGTTGCAGACGATGAAGCCCGAGTCGACGGGGAAGGACCCGCCGTCGACCTGGACGTCCCGCGTGTGCGTGTGCCCGCCGGGCCGGCCCGCGGCCTCGAAGATCGTGACCTCGTGCTGCTCCGCGAGGCGGTGGGCGCAGGCGAGGCCCGCGCTGCCGGTGCCGACGACGGCGACGCGCATCAGACGGTCCCTCCCGGAGCGGCCGTGCGGTCCGACGTCGCGACGACGGACGGCGTGCCGGCGGTCGGGGCGCCCGCGGCGAGGGGCGCCCGCGGTGCGGGACGCTCGAGCTGGTCCACCATCACCTCAACCTACGACGGACCCGGGGTGCCGGATGCCGCGGCGCCGTGCGGGGCTGGACGGTCGGCCGATCGGGGCGGGCGCGAGCCGTTGGACCTGGCGGGGAGGAGCGGGCTCATTTCCAGGGGGGATCCTAGACTGGAGCGCGATGTCCGAATCGCCCGATCCCACGCGTTCCGAGCCGTCCGCCGCCGAGGCCGAGGTCTTCGCGCGGTGGGAGGACGCCGGGGTCTTCTCGTCCGACGCCTCCGGCGACGCGGGGGAGACCTTCTCCATCGCGATCCCGCCGCCCAACGTCACGGGCGCGCTGCACATGGGCCACGCGCTGAACGGGTCGATCCAGGACGCCCTGATCCGCCTGAACCGCATGCGCGGCAGGAACGTCCGCTGGACGGTGGGCACGGACCACGCCGGCATCGCCACGCAGACGAAGGTCGAGCAGGCGCTCGTCGCCGAGGGAACCTCTCGCGAGGAGGTCGGCCGCGAGGCCTTCCTGGAGCGCACGCAGGAGTGGCGCCGGCAGTACGGCGGGACGATCATCGGCCAGTTCCGGCGCCTGGGCTGCTCCGCGGACTACGCGCACGAGCGCTTCACGATGGACGAGGGCTACCACGAGGCGGTCCTGAAGGTCTTCGTCGCGCTCTTCGAGCAGGGCCTGATCTACCGCGACACGTACCTCGTCAACTGGGACCCGGGCTCCCGCTCCGCGATCTCCGACCTCGAGGTGGAGGACCGCGAGGAGACGGACACGCTCTTCGAGATCGCCTACCCGCTGACGACGCCCGTCGGCGACCTGACCGAGGTCGTCGTCGCGACGGTCCGCCCCGAGACGATGCTCGGCGACGTCGCCGTGGCGGTCAACCCGGAGGACGAGCGCTTCGCGCACCTCATCGGCTCGACCGTGACGCTGCCGTTCGTGGGCCGCGAGCTGCCCATCATCGGCGACGACTACGTCAAGACGGACTTCGGCACGGGCTGCCTGAAGATCACCCCGGCGCACGACCCGAACGACTTCGAGATCGGCAACCGCCACGGCCTCGAGCCGCTGAACGTCATCGGCGAGGACGGCCGGATCACCGGCGGTCACGCGCCGCAGTTCGAGGGTCTGCGGACCGCGGAGGCGCGGACGGCGATCGTCGACGCGCTCCGCGACTCCGGCGCCCTGCGCGGCGAGGAGCCCTACGTCCACACCGTGCCGTTCTCGCAGCGCTCGGGCGAGCGCATCGAGCCGCTCATCTCGCTCCAGTGGTTCATGCGCATGGAGGAGCTCGCGAAGCCCGCCGCCGACGTCGTCCGCGACGGCCGCGTGCGCATCCATCCCGAGAGCCAGTCGCGCCGCTACCTGACCTGGCTCGACGAGATCCGCCCGTGGGTGCTCTCGCGCCAGCTCTGGTGGGGTCACCAGATCCCCGTGTGGTACCGCGGCGAGGAGACGTACTGCGGCACCACGGCCCCGGAGGGCGAGGGCTGGGAGCGCGACCCCGACGTCCTCGACACGTGGTTCTCCTCCGCGCTGTGGCCGTTCGCCACGCTGGGCTGGCCCGAGGAGACGCCCGAGCTCGAGGCGTTCTACCCGACCTCCGTCCTCTCGACGGCGCGCGACATCCTCTTCCTCTGGGTCGCCCGGATGGTCATGACCGGCCTGCGGTTCGCCGGCGACGTGCCGTTCACCGACGTCTACTGCCACTCCGTCATCCAGGCGCCCGACGGCCGCCGGATGAGCAAGTCGCTCGGCACGGGCATCGACCCGCTCGATCTCATCGACGGCGGTCCGCGCCCCGCGGTCTTCGCGAAGGGAAAGGGGTCCCACCCGCCCGACGCCGGGCAGTTCCCCGCCTACGGCGCCGACGCGGTCCGCTTCGGCCTGCTCGCGATGTCCTCCACGCAGGACGTGCGCTTCTCCGAGGAGAAGATCGCGCAGGGCCGGCAGCTGACCACGAAGCTCGGCAACGCCGTGCGGTTCGCGGTCGGCCGGCTGGAGGAGAACGCGGGCGGCGCGGGGGAGGGCGTCACGGGCGCCACCCCGCCGACCCGCCTCGAGGACCGCTGGATCGTCTCGCGCACGGAGCGGATCGCCCGCGAGACCGCCGAGCGGATCGACACCTTCGACTTCGCGAAGGCCGCGCTGGGCCTCTACGACTTCGTCTACGGCGAGCTCTGCGACTGGTACCTCGAGCTCGTCAAGGGCCGGGACGCCGCGACGGACCCCGACCTGGCCCGCGTGCTCGGCTGGGCGCTGCGCCGCACGCTGCAGATCGCGCACCCGATCATCCCGTTCGTCACGGAGGAGGCGTGGGACGGCCTGCCGGGCACGGACGGGCTCCTCGCCGTCTCCCGCCTGCCCGAGCCCGACGACGCGCTCCTCTCGACGGACGCCGAGGCGCGCCTGGGCCGCGTGATCGACGTCATCACGACGACCCGCTCGTGGCGCAACGGCGCGAACGTCCCGCCCGGCCCGATCCTGCCGGTGCGCCTGGAGGCCGAGGGCTACGACGACGAGGCGACGGCGCTCATCCTGCGCCTGGCGCGCCTCGAGGCGACGACGGAGGCGGGCGACGCGGTGACCGTCGCGATCCCCGGCGGCCAGCTCGCCGTCCTCGCCGGCGAGCACGTCGACCCCGAGGCCGAGCGGGCCCGCGTGCAGAAGCGGCGCGCCGAGGTCGAGGGACAGATCGCCTCGACCGAGGCCCGCCTGGCGAACGAGAAGTTCGCCTCCCGCGCCCCCGCCGAGATCATCGCCTCCGAGCGGGCGAAGGTCGAGGCGCTGCGCGAGGAGCTGCGCACGCTGTGACCGGCGACGGCGCCCCCTCCGCCGGGGACGACGAGCGTCTGCGGCGCGCCGAGGACTGGCTGCTGGGGCGCGAGCTCTTCGGCATCCGCCCGGGGCTGGAGCGGATGGTCGTCCTGCTCCGCGCGCTCGGCGACCCGCAGGCGGCGTTCGACGCGATCCACGTCGTCGGCTCGAACGGCAAGACGTCGACCGTGACCATGACCGCGGCGCTGCTCGAGCGCCGTGGGATCCCGTCCGGGGCCTACGTCTCCCCGCACCTCGTGTCCTTCCGCGAGCGGGTCCTCGTCGGCGGGGTGCCCGCGGCGCCGGGCGTCTTCGCCGACGCGGTGGGGCGGGTCCGGGAGGCCGCCGAGGCGCTCGAGGCCGGGGGCCCCGACGCCGGGGCCGACGCGCTCGACGGGCCCGTCACCCAGTTCGAGGCCGTCACCGCCGCGGCGTTCCTCGTCCTCGCCGGCTCCGGCGTCCGCTGCGCCGTCGTCGAGGCCGGCCTCGGGGGCCGCTGGGACGCCACGAACGTCCTGCCGCGCACGGAGCCCGGCGCCGCCGGGCCCGTCCCGCCCGGTCGCACCGGCGTCACCGTCCTGACCTCGATCTCGCTCGAGCACACCCGCTGGCTCGGCGACACGGTCGCCGCCATCGCCGGCGAGAAGGTCGCGGTCCTGCGCCCCGGCGGGACCCTCGTCCTCGCCGCGGGCCTGCCGCCCGCCGCGCACGACGTCGCCGAGGCCCGTGCCGTCGAGCAGGGCGGCACGCTCGTGGAGGCCGCCCCCGACCCCGGCCCCGACGTGCCGACGCCGGGCGCCGCGCAGTACCAGCGCCGCAACCTCGCCACCGCGATCGCGGCCGTCGGCGCGTACCTCGTCGCGGCACGCGCACCGGCCGCCGGCCGCGATCCCGAGGCCGAGCGCGACGTCGCCACCCGCGTCGTCGTGCCCGGCCGCTTCGAGGTCGTGGAGGGCCCCGCGCCGGGGGAGCCCGCCGGTCCCGGGCGCACCGCCGGCCCGACCGTCATCCACGACGGGGCCCACAACGAGGCCGGGTTCGAGGCGCTCGCCGACGCCCTGGACGCCGTGCATCCGGCGCGGCCGCTCGTCGCGGTCGTCGGCGTGCTGGACGACAAGGACCCGGCGGGCATGCTCGCCGCGCTCCGGGACCGCTGCGACGTCCTGGTCGCGACGGCGCCGTCGAACCCGCGACGGCTCGAGGCGGAGGCGCTGGCGGCGATCGCGGCGACGGCGCTGCCGGGCCGGGAGACCCACGTGGTGCCCGGCGCGCACGACGCGCTGGCCCGGGCCCGTACACTGGCGGGTCAGGCCGGTACCGTGCTCGTCACCGGCTCGCTGCACCTCGTCGCGGACCTCCGCCGCGGGCCGGGCGCCGCACCGGGCGCCCGCTTCTGACCATGCCTCCGTCCACACCACGTCACGACGACTCCATCCCGGTGCTCCGGATGGTCCTGGCGGTCGCCGCCGTCGTCGCGGTCGTGATCCTCGTGTTCTTCGCCGTCGGCTACGGCCTCGGGCAGGCGTTCGTCTGAGCCGATCGTCGTCCCGTGGAGGGAACTCCCCCCTGCACGGCGAACAACCACTCCTGTGATCCCCATGACTGATCCCCATGCCTGATCTCCTCGCCGTCTTCGGCATCGACAACTCGACGCTCGACGTGGTCGTCAAGCTGCTCGTGCTGTTCGTCGTCCTGATCTGGCTGGCGCTCGTGTACTACACGTGGGCGGACGCCCGCCGACGCATCACGGACCCCGTCCTGATCGGCACCGCGACGGTCGCCGCGCTCGTGCTCCCGTTCGCGGGCACCGTGATCTACATGGTCGTGCGGCCCCCCGAGTACCTCGACGACGTCCGGGAGCGCGAGCTCGAGATGCAGGCCGCCGAGGCGCGGCTCCTGCAGTCCGGCGTGCTGCTCTGCCCGCACTGCGAGTACCAGGTGCAGAAGGACTTCCTGCGCTGCCCCTCGTGCCTGAAGAAGCTCCGGGACCAGTGCACGGGCTGCGCCCGGCCGCTCGACCCCGAGTGGCGGATCTGCCCGTACTGCGAGACCGAGATCCCGGGCCGCACCCCGCGCCGCCGTCGCCGTGGCCGGGCCGAGACGCCCGCCACCGAGCAACAGGCGTAGCGGCGCCCGGCGCGGCGCCTCCTCCGGGAGGCCGCGCCGGGCGACGACCCCGGGCCCCGAGCCCGCCAGGAGGCCCACCGCCCGCGCACCGCGCGGGCGGTCGTCGTCCCGGGGCGCGCGGCGGGGCGGGCACGCGGGCTGCTTGACTGTCCGGCGTCCGCTGACCCCGACGCGCGCCGCGCCGCGCAGAGAGCGACCCCACATGTCCCGCACCCTCATCCTCGTGAAGCCGGACGGCGTCCAGCGCCAGCTCGTCGGCGACGTGCTCGGCCGCTTCGAGCGCAAGGGCCTGAAGATCCAGCAGCTCAAGCTCGTCGCGCTGGAGACCTCCGTCGTGGAGGAGCACTACGCGCACCTCAACGACAAGCCGTTCTTCGGCGAGCTCGTCTCCTTCATGACGCAGAGCCCCGTCGTCGCCGCGATCCTCGAGGGCCCGAAGGCCGTCGAGGTCGCCCGCCAGATCATCGGCGCGACGAACCCGCTCGAGGCCGCCACCGGCTCGATCCGCGGCGACCTCGCCATCGAGGCCGGCGAGAACGTCGTGCACGGCTCGGACTCGGACGAGAACGCCGAGATCGAGATCAAGCGCTTCTTCCCCGAGATCGGCTGATCCCGGTGCGGCGCCCGACCCGGTCCGGCACCGGACCAGGTCCGGCGTCGCACCACCCCGCCGGGGCCCGCGCGGCATGAGCCCGCTGGTCCTGGCGTCCGGATCCCCGCAGCGCCGGGCGATCCTCGAGACGCTCGCGGTGGAGCACCGCGTGCACGTCCCCGACGTCGAGGAGGGCACGGAGGGCGACCCCGTCCGCGTCGCCGTCCAGAACGCCGTCCTCAAGGCCCGGGCCGTCGCCGCCCGCGAGCCCGTCGGCACCTTCGTGCTCGGCTCGGACACCGTCATCGTCGACGCCTCCGACGGCGTGGAGCGGGCGGTCGGCAAGCCCGCCGACGCCGACGGGGCCGCCGGCATGCTGCGCCGCTGGTCCGGCGCGGAGCACCGGGTCGCCTCCGCGGCCGCCGTCGTCCGCTCCGCCGGCCGCGGCGAGGAGCCGTCGACGCTGTTGGCCGAGGCGGACACGACCCTCGTCCGGTTCCGGGTGCTCACCGCGGACGACGTCGAGTGGTATGTCGGCACGGGGGAGTGGCGGGAGCGCGCCGGCGGCTACGCCATCCAGCTCCGCGGCTCGCTGCTCGTCGAGGGCATCGAGGGCGACTGGTGGACCGTCGTCGGCCTGCCCGTCGCGCTCCTGGCCCGGCGCACGCCGTACCTCCTGCGCTGACGCCCCGGCGCGGCGCACGCCGCACCTCCTGCGCCGACGGTCGCGCCCCGGCGCCCTGCCCGACCGTGCACGCCGTCACGGATCTTCCGCCGGCCGCGGATCCGACCGCCGGTAGGGTCGCCGGGAGCAGGGGATTCGCGGCGCGCTGCACGGCCGGATGCACCGGCGGCCGGGCGACGGTGCTCCGATACACTCGGGGACCGATCCGCGGCGGCGGGACGGCACGACGCCCACGACGGCGAGTGCCGCGTCCCGCCTGACCTCCGCGGTCAAGAGACCTGCCTCGATGAGCATCTTCAGCTACCTGACCGGGATCGGCAGCCGCGACATGGCCGTCGACCTCGGCACCGCCAACACCCTGGTCTACGTCCGGGGTCGCGGCATCGTGCTCTCGGAGCCCTCCGTGGTCGCGATCGACTCGCGGTCGGGCGAGGTCCACGCCGTCGGCATCGAGGCCAAGCGGATGCTCGGCCGCACGCCGGGGACGATCCAGGCGATCCGCCCGCTGAAGGACGGCGTCATCGCCGACTTCGACGTGACGGAGGAGATGCTCCGCCACTTCATCCAGAAGGCGCACCAGAACCGCTTCGCGCACCCGCGCGTCGTCGTCTGCGTGCCCTCGGGCGTCACCGGCGTCGAGAAGCGCGCCGTCGAGGAGGCGTCGATCTCCGCCGGCGCCCGCCAGGCGTACCTCATCGAGGAGCCGATGGCCGCGGCGATCGGCGCCGGCCTGCCCGTGGCCGAGCCGACGGGCTCCATGGTCGTCGACATCGGCGGCGGCACGAGCGAGGTCGCCGTGATCTCGCTCGGCGGCATCGTCGTCTCGCAGTCCGTCCGCGTCGGCGGCGACGAGTTCGACGAGGCGATCGTCGCCTACGCCAAGCGCGAGTACAAGCTGCTCATCGGCACCCAGATGGCCGAGGACGTCAAGCTCGAGGTCGGGTCCGCGTACCCGATGGTCGAGGAGGTCCAGACGGAGATCCGCGGTCGCGACATGGTCTCCGGCCTGCCGAAGACCGTCGTCATCACGTCCGAGGAGGTCCGCACCGCGCTCGAGGAGCCGCTGTCGACCATCATCGAGGCCGTGAAGGAGACGCTCGACCGCACGCCGCCCGAGCTCTCGTCGGACATCATGGACCGCGGCATCATGCTGGCCGGCGGGGGATCGCTCCTCCGTGGCCTGGACGAGCGCCTCCGGGAGGAGACGCAGATGCCCGCACACCTGGCAGAGTCCCCGTTGACCTGCGTGGCCGTCGGCTCCGGTCGCTCGCTCGAGGAGTTCGAGGTCATCCACCGGATGAACCGCGGCCACTCGCGCCGCGGCGGCCGGCGCAACCGCTACTAGTCCCCCGCGTCCGGCCGGAGTCCCCCCGGCCACGCACCGCCTGACGTGATCGACCCCGCCGCCCGCCGCCGACGCCGCCTGATCCTCGCCGCCCTCGTGGCGGTGTCGCTCGTGCTCATCACGGCCGGCTTCGGCGCGTCCGGCGGCTCCTCCGGCGGCCCCGTCGGGGCCCTGGGCGAGGGCGCGTCGAAGATCGCCAAGCCCGTCCGCGACCTCGTCCGCTGGTTCGGCGACACGATCGACGCGAAGGGCGACGTCGAGGACCTGCGTCGCGAGGCCGCCCGCCTCCGCGAGCAGAACGGCGACCTCCGGGCCCGCGAGAACCGCCTCCCGCAGATCCGCCGGCTCCTGCAGTTCGACCAGGACGCCGCGCTGCGGATCTCGTCCATGGAGCCCGTCACGGCGTCCGTCGTCGGCCAGAGCCCCACGGCCTGGGCCAGCACGATCCGGATCGACAAGGGCACCACGGACGGCATCGAGGTCGACCAGCCGGTCGTCGGCCCCCAGGGCGCGGGCGCCGGGCTCGTCGGCTTCGTCACGACCGCGCGGGCGTCGAGCTCCGTGGTCACCATGCTGCCCACGCCCGGGCAGAGCATCGGCGCCAAGCTCGAGGGCCGCGGCACCGTCCTCACGGTGCAGGGCGCGGGGGCGGGCACCTCCACCGACCTCGAGCTCCAGTACGCCCCCTCCAGCGTCTCCATCCGCCGCGGCGCGCTCGTCGTGACCTCGGGCACGAACGTCGACCCGAACGCGCCGGAGTCCAAGGCGCCCCCCGGCATCCCGATCGGGCGGATCACCCGGGTGTCCAAGGCGGGCGAGGACGGCCAGATCGGGCACCTGCGGCCGCTCGTCGACCTGCGCGCCCTCGAGCTCGTCCAGGTGCTCACGAAGCGCGTCGACGGCAACCGCGCCGCCCCCCGCACCTCCGGCTCGAGCACGTCCGGCTCGGGCACGTCCGGCTCGGGCACCTCGGGGGCGAACACTTCCACGACGACGACCACCGGGTCGGCCCCCGCGCAGACGGGCACCGCGGCCCCGTCGAACGGGACCGGCTGACGGTGAGCCGCCGCCCCGTCGTCACGCGGACGCGGTCCCGTCCGCGTCGTCGCCCGCGCCTGCCCGACCACGCCGCCCTGGGGCCCGCGCCCGTCCTGCGCCTCGGGCTGCTGGGGCTGGCCGTCGCGCTGCTCCAGATCGCGATCTTCTCCCGCGTCGCCTTCCTCGGCGCCCAGCTCGACCTCGCCCTCGTGACGCTGCTCATGGTGGCCCTCCTGGCCGGGCCCGTCAGCGGTGCGGCGTTCGGCTTCGGCGTCGGGCTGCTGATCGACCTGATGGCGGGCCAGACCCCCGGGATCTCCTCGCTCGTCTACGTCCTGGCGGGCTACTCCATGGGCCGCCTGGGCGAGCTCCGCGACCCCGAGTCGGCCATCGTCCCGCTGCTCGTGGGGCTCGTCGGGATCCCCGTCGTGCTCGTCGTCTACGGGCTCGTCGAGCTGCTCCTGACCCAGGGGACGCGCGTCAGCCCGTCCATGGCGTGGGTCATCGCGGGCACCACCGCGATCGGCACGCTGCTCGCCCTCCCCGTGCATAATCGAACGAGGCGTTGGCTCCTGCCGATGCTGCCCGAGGAGGCCCGCCGGCGCCGCAGGCGTCGCACCTACGGCCGTCGTCAGCCCGCCTCCTCCGACGTCGACGTGCGCATCCGATGAGCTCCCGTGACCGCACCACCCCGACCCCGCAGCTCGCGCTCCGCGTCGCAGCCTTCGGGATCGTCGCCTTCGGGGTGTTCGCGGTCCTCTTCCTCCGGCTCTGGTTCCTCCAGGTGCTCCAGGGGGACCAGTACGTCGCGCAGGCGAACGAGAACCGCGCCCGGGTCGTGCGCATCGCCGCCCCGCGCGGCACGATCGTCGACCGCAACTCGAAGGACGGCTCCGGCACCCTCGTCGACAACAAGCTCTCGACGATCGTCACGCTGCAGGCCGACGCGATCCCGCGCGAGGACGTCACCACGATCAACGAGTGGGGGCAGCGGCGCGGGCAGTACGAGGCGCGCGTCGACGACCTCGTCGACGAGCTCATGGCCCCGACGACCTCGGGCCAGCGGCGTCGCTACGCCCGCGAGACCCAGGCGCAGACCGACCGGCGCCGCCGGACCGTCACCCGCGACGCCGAGGCCCGCCTGGCGTCCCAGCGGGTGCCCGACCTGCGGGTGAGCCGCGACGCCTCGCCGCTCCTGCGCTCGCGGCTGCAGGCCGTCTCGTCGCTCCTGGACAGCTCGACGCGGGTCCTCTACGAGCGCGTCGTCTCGAGCGTCGTGCAGCTGCCCTACGCCGGCGTGCCGCTCAAGACCCAGCGCGTCAGCTCCTCCATCCGCAACTACATCCTCGAGAACCCGCAGAAGTACCCGGGCATCAGCGTCACGAAGGAGTACCTGCGGCAGTACCCGGCCAAGCAGCTCTCCTCGCAGCTGTTCGGGCAGGTCGGCGAGATCGGCGACGACGAGCTGAAGGACCCGCGCTACCGCGGGCTCGTGCAGGGCCAGCGGATCGGCAAGAGCGGCCTCGAGTACGAGTACGACTCGTTCCTGCGCGGCAAGGACGGCGAGCAGCGCATCGAGGTCAACGCGGCCAATCAGCCCACGGGGCGGGTCACGGAGACGCCGCCGACCACGGGCGACCGGCTGCGGCTGACCCTCGACGCCGAGCTCGACAAGACCGCCCAGTTCGGCCTGCGCCGGCAAATCGGCCGGCGCGTCGACGACAAGACGAACAAGCGCGCCGGCGGTGCGGTGGTCGCCCTGGACCCGCGCAACGGCGAGGTCCTCGCGATGGACTCGTACCCCTCCGTCGACCCCGGCGTCTTCAACCGGATCAGCCCCGGCAAGCTGCGCCGGCTGACGGGCGCGAAGAACGGCTCCCCGCTGTTCAACCGCGCGGTCGCGGCGGCGTACCCCGCGGCGTCCACGTTCAAGCTCGTCACCGCGGCCGCGGGCCTGGCGTCCGGGGCGATCGGCCTGGACACGGTCCAGGGCGGCGGGTCCTGCATCACGCTGGGCACGCAGAACCAGAAGTTCTGCAACGCCGGCGACGTCGACCACGGCTCCCAGAACGTCACGGACGCCCTCACCGTCTCGTCCGACACCTTCTTCTACCTCGTCGGCGCGAAGCTCTTCGGCGCGCCGAACCAGCCCCTGCAGCGCTGGGCCCGGCTCCTCGGCTTCCAGCGCAAGACCGGCGTCGACCTGCCGTCGGAGTCCGCGGGCGTCGTCCCGGACGCCGCCTGGCGCAAGAGCCGCGACGAGGCCGAGATGCAGTGCCGCGAGGAGGAGGGGCGCGACTCCTGCGGGCTCGTCGCCCAGATCGGGGACACCTTCAAGCTCGGCGACAACGTCAACCTCTCCGTCGGCCAGGGCGACCTGCAGATCACGCCGCTGCAGCTCGCGAACGCCTACGCCGGGTTCTACGACCCGCAGGGCCAGGTCCGCGAGGGCCTGAACTTCCCCACGCCGCACCTCGCGATGCAGGTCGAGACGCCCAACGGCGTGCTGCAGCAGCGCTTCAAGCCGAAGGCCCCGCGCCGCGTCGAGTTCCCCGCGGAGTTCAAGGCCGCGATCAAGCAGGGCCTGGCCGGCGTGACGGTCAGCGGCACGGCCGCGGCCGTCTTCGCGGGCTGGGACCAGAGCGCGTTCCCCGTCTTCGGCAAGACCGGCACGGCCGAGCGCTGCGACACGTCGACGGGCACCGCGTGCCGCGACCAGGGATGGTTCGTCGGCATGGTCCAGGACCCCGAGCGGCCGATCGTCGTCGTCGCGACCGTCGAGGACGGCGGCTTCGGCTCCGACTCCGCCGCCCCCATCGTCTGCCAGATGCTGCGCAAGTGGTACGACCAGGACCCGGCCCGCGTGCCCTGCGCCGCCGGCCCGGACACCGCGAAGATCGACTGATGTCCACCGACCGCTCCATCGCCCCGCCGCGCATGCGCGCGCCCCGGCGTCGCCGCGCCCTGTCGGACGTCGTCGACCTGCGCCTGCCGTTCGACCCGGTCCTCGCCTTCGCCGCGATCGCGCTGACCGTCGCGTCCGTCGTCACCCTCGACGGCGCGCAGAGCGCCTCGTACGTCACCAGGCAGGCGCTCTACGGCGTCCTGGGCATCGGCATCGCCGTCGTCGTCTCCCGCTTCGACTACGCCCGCTGGCCCCGGTACCGCTGGGGCCTCTACGGCTTCATGATCGCCTCGATCCTGGCGGTCGCGGCGCTCGGCCAGTCCGTCAACGGCTCGACGCTGTCCCTGAACCTCGGGTTCTTCAGCTTCCAGGCGTCCGAGCTGGGCAAGGTGCTGGCGGCGGTCGTCGGGGCGAGCTTCATCGTCATGCGCGGCCACGCGGTCTCGTCCTGGCGCACCACGCTCGGGCTGCTCCTGATCGTGCTGCTGCCCGCGGCGCTGACCCGCGACTTCGGCACGAGCCTGGTGTACGCGGCGATGGCGCTGTCCTTGCTGCTCATCGGCGGCACCCCGGGCAGGCACCTCGCCGTCATCGGCGTCTCGGCGCTCGTCGTCATCGTCTCCGTGCTGGGCGTCCTGCCCGCCGCCGGCGTCGACGTGCTCAAGCCGTACCAGGTGGACCGCTTCACGGCGTTCCTCAGCCCGGGCGGCACGAGCGAGGCGGTCGACGGCAACGACCCGACCTACCAGCTGCGGCAGTCCAAGGCGGCGATCGGGTCCGGCGGGAAGACCGGCAAGGGCGACGAGGCGACCCAGCAGAAGCTCGGCTTCCTGCCCGAGAGCGAGACGGACTTCGTGTTCGCCTCCGCCGGCGAGCGGTTCGGCTTCGTGGGGGTCGCGGCGATCCTCTCGCTGTTCGCGCTGATCATGTGGAGAGGGCTCCGGATCCTCTCGACGGCCAGAGACTTCTACGGCGCGGTGCTCGCGGCGGGTATCTTGGCCATGCTGTTGTTCCAGGTCCTGGTCAACGCAGGGATGAACGTCGGCATCATGCCGATCACCGGCATC
>WLOB01000400.1 GCA_009699505.1 Actinomycetota bacterium
GACGACGGCCAGGGCCGCGGCGGTCGCGGGCGGGGCCAGGACGGCGACCGGGACGGCGCCCCGCGCGACCGCGACGGGGCCGCCACGGACGCGCTCGGGACGGACGGGACGCCGGAGGACGGTGCCACGCCGCGCCGTCGCATCCGGGGCCAGAAGGCCGCGGCGGCCGCTGCTGCCGCCGACGGGATCGGCGCGCCCGAGGACGCCTCGGCGGTCGGCGACGCGGCCACCGGCCCGGACACCATCTCTGCGGGCGAGGGCGCTCCGCGCCGCCGGCGTCGCCGGCGGTCCGGTGGCGAGGACCTCGGCGCCGACGCCGCGTCGGCCCGCACGGACGGGCGCCCGACCCCGGACGACCGCGGCTCCGCGGCGACCGGTCCGGACCCCGCCGACGGATCCTCCGACAGCTCCGACGGCGAGGGGCGGGGCACGTCCTCCGACGACGCGGCGTCCCCGGACGACGTTCCGGCGCGGCCCTCCCGCCGTCGCCGGCGCGCGGCCGCGGCGGCCGCCGCCGAGGTCACGACCGACCCCGTCGACGACGGCGCCGCCGGGTCGACCGGCCGGGCCTCCGAGGACCGCGGGGCGGACGACGCCACGACGCCCGCCGAGGCGCCGAAGCGCCCCCGCGCCCGCCGCACGACGAAGGCCGAGGACGCCGCCGCCGACACGACGGACGGCGCGGCCGAGCCCGCCCGCCCGCGCCGTGCCGCGAAGGCCACGACCGACGAGGCCACCGACGCACCGGCCGCGGACGATGCGCCGAAGCCCGCCCGCGCGCGCCGCACCACGAAGGTCGCGGCCGACGAGACCGCGACCGCGGACGATGCGCCGAAGCCGGCCCGCGCGCGTCGCACGGCGAAGGTCGCGACCGACGAGACGACCGACGCACCGACCGCGGACGACGCGCCGAAGCCCGCCCGCGCGCGCCGCACGGCGAAGGCCGCGGCCGACGAGACCGCCACCACCGACGAGGCGCCGAAGCCCGCCCGCGCGCGCCGCACGGCGAAGGCCGCGACCGACGAGACCGCCACCACCGACGAGGCGCCGAAGCCCGCCCGCGCGCGCCGCACGGCGAAGGCCGCGGCAGCGGCCGACGACGGCGGGTCCGCGACCGATGACGAGGCGCCGAAGCCGGTCCGCCGCCGGACGACGAAGGCCGTCGCCGACGACGCGTCCTCGGACGAGGCGCCGAAGCCGGCCCGGGCCCGACGCGCGAGCACGACCGCCGCCGAGCCCGCGCCCGACGCCGGCGACGACGCGCCCGCACCCGCGCGCAGGACCCGCGCGACGACCGCCAAGCCCGCCGCGGCGACGAAGGCCGCCGCCGCGAAGAAGACCGCCACGGCCGCCAAGAAGGCACCCGCGAAGAAGGCCGCGGCCCCGAAGAAGGCGGCCGCCACGAAGTCCGCGCCCGCCACCGCGAAGACGACCGCCGCGAAGGCGACGGCCGCGAAGACGACGGCCGCGAAGCGCAGGCCCGCCGCGAGCACCGCCGCGGGCCGGGCCGCGGCCGCGAAGGACGCCGAGGCCCCCGCGCCGCGGCGCCGCACGAGCACCACCACGAGCACGGACGAGGACGCATGAGCCGCACCGGACGCGAGATCCACCTGGCCGAGCGGCCCGTCGGCGCGCCGACGGCCGACACCTTCACCCTCGTGCAGACCGAGGTCCCCGAGCCCGGCGACGGCGAGATCCTCGTCCGCAACCATTGGATGAGCGTCGACCCCGCGATGCGCGGGCGCATGGACGACCGGCCGTCCTACGTCGAGCCCTTCCAGGTCGGCTCCCCGCTCGAGGGCGGCGCCGTCGGAGAGGTCGTCGCGTCGAACTCCGACCGCCACGCCGTCGGGGACCTGGTGCTCCACGGTCTCGGCTGGCGGGACCTGGCGCTGCTGCCCGGCAGGAAGGCCGCCCCGGTCGACGCCTCGCTGGCCCCCGAGCAGGCGTTCCTCGGCATCCTCGGCATGCCGGGCCTCACCGCCTACTCCGGCCTCGTGCGGATCGGCCGGGTGTCCGAGGGCGACGTCGTCTTCGTCTCCGCCGCCGCCGGCGCGGTCGGCTCCGCCGTCGGCCAGATGGCGCGCAAGCTGGGCGCCTCCCGCGTCATCGGCAGCGCCGGCGGTCCCGAGAAGGTCCGCCACGTCGTCGAGGACCTCGGCTTCGACGCCTGCATCGACTACAAGGCCGGCGGGATCCGCAAGCAGCTGAAGGCCGCCGCGCCGGACGGCGTCGACGTCTACTTCGACAACGTCGGCGGCGAGCACCTCGAGGTCGCCATCGGCGCGCTCAACCTCCGGGGACGCATCGTCGTCTGCGGGATGATCTCCCAGTACAACGCGACGGAGCCGCCCGCCGGCCCGCGCAACCTCGTCCGCCTGATCCAGACGCGCGGCCTGATCCAGGGCCTGCTCGTCCTGGACCACTACGACCTGCGGAACGAGTTCGTGCAGCGCGCGTCGGGCTGGCTCCGCGACGGCGACCTGCGGTACGAGGAGACCGTCGTCGACGGGCTCGAGCACGCCCCGCAGGCGATGATCGACCTCCTCGGCGGGCGCAACACGGGCAAGATGCTCGTCCGCATCGACGGCTGACCGGCCCGTCCGGCACCGCCCCGCCGACCGCCGGCGGGGCGCGTACGCCGCCACGCCCCCGGGCCCGCGCCACCCGCCCCACCCGATCGTCGGGGCGACGGGGCCCGGAACGCCCGTGGGCCACGCCCCCGCCCCGACGGTGCGCCACAATCGCTCGATGGCCGTCGCCGTCGTCCCCCGTCGCGTCACCTTCAGCAGGAACCACACGCTGTCGTTGTCGCGGACGTGCTCGTCGGTGTGCAAGTACTGCGCGTTCGCGACGCGCAAGTTCCACCTCCACACGAAGGACGAGGTCCTCGGGATCCTGGACGAGGCCGTCAGGCGGCGCGCCAAGGAGCTGTTGATCCTCACGGGCGAGGAGCCCGACTCGCACCCCGAGGTCCTCGCCACCCTGAACGAGTGGGGCTTCACGGACTTCGTCGACTACGTCGTCTGGGCCGGCGAGCGCGCCCTCGAGCGCGGGCTGCTGCCGCACACGAACCTCGGCGCGGTCTCGAAGGACGACCTCGCCCGCCTGCGGACGGTCACCGCGTCGCAGGGCGTGATGCTCGAGTCGATCTCGGAGCGGCTCATGGAGACCGTGCACGCGGGGTCGCCGTCGAAGCACCCCCAGCGGCGCCTGGCGACGATCCGCGCGGCCGGCGAGCTGAAGATCCCGTTCACGACGGGGATCCTCGTCGGCATCGGCGAGACCCGGCAGGAGCGCATGGACTCCCTCGCCGCGCTCGCCGAGGTGCAGGCCGAGTTCGGCCACCTGCAGGAGATCATCCTCCAGAACTTCGTCCCGCACGAGAAGTACTACGGCCGCGACGTCGGAGCCATCGCCGACGAGGCCGCCCGCGACTACTGGCGCACCGGCATCGGCGACGGCTCGCTGGGCTGGGAGCACTCGCCGCACCTCGGGCTGCCGAAGTGGGCGAACCCGATCTCGATCGACGACATGGTCGAGCTCGTGCAGGAGACCCGGCGGCTCATGCCGGACATCGGCATCCAGATCCCGCCGAACCTCGCGGACTGGTGGCCGCGCCTCGTCGCCGCCGGCGCGACGGACCTCGGGGGGCTCTCCGCCAACGGCGACCACATCTCGCCGGAGCACCCCTTCCCCTCGCCCGTCCAGGTGCGCGAGCAGCTCAAGCCGCAGGGTGCCGCGCTGTCCGAGCGGCTCTGCGTCTACGGCGAGTACATCAACGCGGACTGGATCGATCCGGCGGTGCTCGACACGATCACCGTGAAGTACTGGACCTTCATCCCGCGCGGCACGTCCGGCCGGTCCGAGGCGCCGTTCGTCGTCGACCCCGGGCTCGTCGGCCCGGCGCTCGAGAAGGCGCGCGAGGGCGTGGCGCTCTCGGAGCAGGAGCTCACGGCCCTCTTCGTCGAGCGCGACCCCGTCGCCGTCGAGGAGATCCGCATCGCTGCGGACGAGCTGCGCCGGTCCCTCGCGGGGGACACCGTCTCGTTCGTCGTCAACCGCAACGTCAACCTGTCGAACGTCTGCGTCGTCGGCTGCGCGTTCTGCGGCTTCGGCCAGTCCAAGCGCTCCCCGGA
>WLOB01000401.1 GCA_009699505.1 Actinomycetota bacterium
CGGCGGCGACGACGACCGAGGTCGAGAAGATGGAGCAGGCGTCGAAGACGCTGCTCAGGGCCGTCGTGCACGTGCACCGGCCGGACTGGGAAATGGCGGCGCTGCAGTCCTCCCGTGACGAAGGCCACGTTGTCCGGGTCTTCAGTCGCGAACCGGACGGCAGCCAGCTCGGACGCCGGTTCACCAGCCAGCCGAATCCCCGTGGCGGAGGCATGACTCGGGAACTCGCGGCCGAGATCGACCGCATCGTCGGCAGTCGAGCCCATGCCCACGTCGTCGAGCTGGAACGCTGGAAACGCTACCGCCTGCGCATGGAGGCGACGCCGGACTACCTCCTGTCGCCGACGCGGGATCCGATGACGACAATGCGCGCGCTGAACGCCCTGCCGCCCGACGCGCGCCTGCTGTCGGGCAAGTGATCCCGATGAAGCGGCATCGGCAAACGTCAGTCGAGCATGAACGAACCGTAGCGATGCAGCAGACGCCTAAGCGGCGGCGGTCATGGCTTCAGCGACGACGGACGAGGGCGATCCCAGATCGACGGACCACTCGGGACGGTGCCGGTCGAGATCCACGTCTAGATATTCGGGGCGCATGCATTCCGGGCGACGACGGAGAAACGGGAATTGAAGGTGAGAAGGCCGTTGATCACGGCAGGAGGCAATCTGTTGTTCGAAGGTCTGCTACTTTCGCTCGCGCAGCCCACCAACGACCCAGTCGTGGGTCGTGGGCCTCAACACGGCGGTGGTCCTCCGTTCGGTGCCGCCGTATTCACGGAAGCGAACGTCGACCTCCAGTCGGGGCCCCACGATAATCGCCGTCACCGTCAGCCTTCCTCCGGGATCGAGGTGGACCCATCCATCGACGGATCGTCGGTAGGCGTTGCCCGCGGGATCCGCCACCCGATGAACAATGACGGGGACCTCCCCCACGTTGAGCAGATCGAAGGTCACCAAGTGACCCGAGCGGGTCACCGAGACGATGCCGACGCGGCCGCGTCGCGCGTCCCGGTCCAGCAGCCAGGACCCACCCGCATAGCGCGCGCTCAGCAGTGCCCCGAGAAGTGCGAGAATGGCGACCAGCCCCGCGAACCACGTGAGGTAGGTCGTGGCGACGGAACTGCGGAGCGCTTCGGTAGCGATGCGGTTCGCGATGCCGGTCGCATCACGGAGACAACGGACGGGCCGATCCTCCGACGCATCCGACTTCTCATCGGGTCGATGGTCCTTACCGCCATCGGCATCGCGCTGCTCGTCCTTCCGCACGACGGAGGCCGGGGTGGACGCGTCTTCACCAAGGCAGCCGGCCTGGCGCTCCTTGTCGTAGGCGTTCTGATCCTGGATCAGTTCGTCCAGACGTGACACGGAGTCCCTTGCGGGCGGCGAGACGTGCGCGTCGAAGGCCTGGTATCCGCCGAAGACGATCGCTGCGGCCGCCAGCCCGATGCGCAACCTTCCCATCTCCGATCCCCCTCCGAAGTTCACCTAGTCGCGCCGTCACGCCCCCCCGCGATCAGGCGGCGTGCCGCGAAGTCGTGGCGCAGGCCGCACATCCCACCGGCCAATCGAGATCGATCGTCGTCGCCCCGGAAAGCGAGGCCGGCGCTCGCTCCCGCAGCTGTCCGCTCCATTCGGCGCCTGCGCCGACGACGTCTCTAATTGGAGCCAGCCAGGCACGATGCGACGCTGCCGTCGGTCGCTCCAGAAGCGCGTCGAGCGCGGCGCGCGATGTAAGATCGACCGCGTGCCCGAGCTCGACGGCTCCGTAGGGCTGATAGTGGTTCCCGCAGGCGGGCTCCTCGTCCACCGGGCGACCGCGCGGCCAGCGGATCGCGGAGAAGGCCGGCGTTCCCGTCCGATCGAACCCGCAGCGCAGGCATGCGCCGTCCGCTATCGTCACCGCGTGCGCCGCCAGCGCGCGATCCTCCAACCAGCCATAGACCAAGGGCACGATCCCGGCTCGCGAACTGCGCCACGCGTCCACTGCGGCCTCCGCACCCCAGCTCCCGGTGGCGCAGACGATTAGGTCGGCCTCATCAAGCACGTCCTCCCTCGACAGCATGAACCCGTGGATGTCGAGCGCGTGGGCGTGGATCTCGAGATGCGGAAGCTGGCGGCGGATACGCTCAGCGAGAGCCTCGACCTTGTAGCGTCCCACGTCCTCGGCTCCGAGCTCGTGCCGCCCGACGTTGGACCAGGAGAGGCGCTCGTGATCGACCAGGTCCAACCTACCGATGCCCGCCTTCGCGAGGCGGACGGCGACCGAGGAACCGAGCGACCCGCAGCCGACGACGACCACGCGACGGCGCAGCAGCTCTACCGTGCGCGCGTCAGCACCCCGCCCGTGTATCCACGAGGCGTCCGCCCGCTGAACCGTCGCGCGCACGAGAGGCGCCACCGAGAACATCCGCTCGGTCGCAACCGCCGACGGCAGCGGACGGTGTCGGAATCCCTTCGTGAGCGGATGCTCGACGCCTCCGCGAACGCCCCTCGGCCTATTGGCGACCCGCGTGGTGACCGCGATCAGCCCGGGTCCGCCCCTGCCCAAAGCACCAAACAGAACGATGGCCTCGTCCTTCGTCCCCGTGGCGACTTCCGTCAGCACCTCGAGGGCGCCGCCCCCCACCATCTCGGCGATCGATCGGACGTCGGCACCGGTGGTCGGGTAACTGGAGGGCAGCAGCGGCTCGGGGAGCCAGATCATCGCCGCGGGTTCGCCGCGGCGGGTACGCGGTGCGCCGATCCCGCCCGATATGTTGTGGTACCAGTTCGTCAGCTGCTGGTCATTCTCCGCCACCGTGACGTCGCCACGGTCGTCCCGGTGGATTCTCACCGTCCGCGACGGGCCACCGGGCCGGATCAGGCTGCGGACAACCGGCGCATCCCCGTCGCTCGCGTAGAACCAATAGGTGAGAAACTCCTCCCTGAAGTCCCGGTCCACGATCCCGCCCTCGAGCAGCTCGGCGAGGAGCCGGGCGGAGCGGCCGAACAGGTTCATCGCCACTTCGGCCGGGTCGTCGGGGTCGACCTCGGCGCCGATCGGCAGAAGGCACAGCACGCCGTCGCGCTCGACGTGCGGCCACTCGAGATGAGCGGGACGATCCACGAGGGCTGTCCGCGGATAGCCCGCCGGGAAGCGCGATGTGACGAGCAGGTCGATGCGACGCGTCTCGCCGTCTGGGCAGTCGAGGCGGACGCGCCAGCCCGCCGCGAACCGGCGGGTGGGATAGGCCGCCGCGATGAGGCCCGCGGACAGCCGTTCCACCATGCCGGGAGCGATCGCGTCCAATCGATCGTCCACCAGTCCGACGGCCTGTGCGAACGGCATCCGGCCGGCGACGAGACGATCACGCATGACGGCTGCCCGCATCGCTCAGCACCGCTCCCGCGGCCGCGGCCTCCCACCCTGCGACTGCGCCCAGACCGAGCGCACCGTAGGTCGCCGCGGACCGACCCGACGACTCGCCATCGTAGCGAAGACCGAAGAAGTCGGTGTTGAACACCTTGTCCCAGCACGACAGCGCCTTTCTCCGGGTGCAGTCCGAGTCGAAGAGCGGCGCCAGCGCGTCGAGCGCCTCGGTCAGCCGATCGCGCAGGTAGACAGCCCTCGCATCGGGCGAACCGCTGGTCACGAACTCGCCGGGGGTCACCGGATGGCGCACCGTCTGATCCCACTTCAGCCGATCGCGCACCGCCTTCATCGTCTCGTAGACCGCGCGATCCTCGCGGCTCGTGTCGAGATGTCGGCGCTCGACCACCAGGATGGTGACGCCGAAGCCGCTGAGGATGCGACCGCACCAGCTGTCGCGGCTGCGCGCGTGCTTCTTCAAGTAGCGGACGAGGCGCCGGACGAGGTAGGTCTGCCCCGTCGCCGAGATCTCCCGTTCGAACCAGGCCGACACGTCGCGCGCATCCGACCGCCGCCACCCGGATGACGAGGCGAGCTCGTAGGTGACGACGCCGTCCTTCTCGACGCGCCGGTAGACCGGAACGTCGACGTGGTAGCCGGCCGCGTAGTGGACGCGCACGCAGTTCCCGCGCACCTCCGGCGGCGTGGCGAACGAACCGTCGTCGATCGCGTCGCGCACCATCCAGCGCGCGTCGAGCGCCGACATCTC
>WLOB01000402.1 GCA_009699505.1 Actinomycetota bacterium
CTCCGGGCGGACGACGTCCGTCAGCACGCTGCACCCGGTGCTCGCCAGCTCCCGACGGGCCCGCTCGACGACGCCGCGCAGGACTGGACCATCGGGGTCCTCGAGCGGGTAGCGGCCGGTGTCGACCACCTCGTCTGTCGTCCGGGCGCTCGCGGCGGGCATCGGCCTCTGCAGACTACCCGCCGCCGATTCGCGGTGTGGCGACGGGCACATACGACGCACACTCGCCCGGGACGGCGAAGGCGACCGCGCGTGACACCGCCCCGGGCGGCCGACGGCACGATCCCGTCGGAGCGCGCAGGCCTCGAACACCGGCCCTTCGACGCACCCGACAACGGCTTGGCCGGACGCCAGGCCCTGTGTATGGGAGCGTCAGGCCCCGTGGTCCGTCAGCCAGACGTCCATCGCCTTCCGGAACGCCTCGTGCGTGCGGCCCAGCGTCAGCGCGTGGCCGGTGTCGGGGAGCTCGACGAGCCGGACCTCGCTCGAGCGCGGGAACGCCGTCTGCGCCTGGAGCCGGTTGGTCGGCGGCACGAACAGCGCGTCGTCGGCACCCGAGATCACGAGCACCGGCGAGGTGATCCCCGTGCGGGTGGCGACTTGGTTGACGGCCAGGGCCTGCAGGGCGGAGAGGAGGTCGCCGCAGGGGTCGACGTTGTGGCGGCGCAGGGTCGCGGCCGCGACGGCCGGGTCGATGTCGTGGAAGTGCCCCGCCGCGAAGTCCGCGTCGGTGCGGCCGAACGGCGCGTAGTTCGGGGCGCCCGTCGCGCCGTTCGCGCGGCGGGGGGCCGTCGCGCAGTCCACGCTCGCCAGCCCGAACGTGGTCAGCGCGAGCGGCGACGGGACGTCGGTGTAGCCGGCGACTGCGATCGCGTCGGCGCTCTGGAACGAGTACTGGGTGACCTCGGTGATGAAGCCGCCCAGCGAGTGCCCGGCGAGCAGCACCTTCCGAAACGACGGCACACCCCCCCGGCCGGTCGAGCCGGCGAGGCCGCCGCCGCGGAGCGCCCCGATGACCTGGTCGACCATGTCGGCCTGCGCCGGGATGCAGGTCGCGCTGCCGTCGGGCAGGTCGCCGCGGGCGGGGTTGCCGAGCCGGTCGATGACGACCGAGGCGTGGCCGGCGCGCGCCTGCTGCAGCCCGTAGTCGTAGCCGGGCACGTCCTGAAAGCGGAAGAAGAAGCTCGAGTACCCGAGCCCGTGCACGTAGAGCGCGACCGCCGGGTTCGCGGCGTCGAGCGCGGTGCGGGGCGCGACGATGCTGCCGTGCAGCGTGTAGGCCTTCCCGTCCGGCGCGCCCAGGCACGGGATCGCGGTGCGGTTCTGGTTGACGACGCGAACGGTGATCGGCACGTCGACGATCTCGCCGACGCCGATCCGCGCGTACACGGCGGGACCGACCCGCCCCGTCCTGGTGCGGGCGCGGATCCGCAGGTCGCCGGTGGCGGACGCGCCGGTCCCGATCCCGGCGCTCATCGTCCGCCGCCGCGCGCCGAGCGTGATCGTCCGCAACGGCTTCCAGACCCCGGTGGTGCACTGCTCGATCACGACGGCGGACCCCTTGCGCGCTGCGCGGGCCTTCGCGGCCCGGGCGGGCGGGACGGCGAGCTTTAGCGGAGCGCCGGTCGCGACGCGCTGGACTTTGCCGTCGCGCCGCAGACGGCGGTCATCGTGGTCGTACCGCCGGTGAGGGTCGTGCGCGGGGCGGCCGTGGCTGCGGCTGGAACGACGGCCGCCACGGCGACCGTCGCGATCACGACCGTCTGCGCGACGCGCCGGGGGGAAGCGGGACCGGAGTTGCGGCGCACGGGGCGACCATACCCCTCCCACACGGGCTCCTGTCCCGGTATCGCGCACGCGGGAAACGTTCCCGGCGTGCGAGCGTGTCGGTGACACGACGGTATGAGATGGTCGCCCGACCGTCATGAATCACGTCAGACACCGCAGACGTCGGCCCCGGCAGCAGCGATCCACGGATACCGCCCGGCCCACGACTGAGCGTTCGCGGCGATGAGCGGCCGGTCGATCGATGAAGCCGTCGGCAACCGTCGGGGTCAGGCGCTGGGCCTCGCGTTCGTGGGAGTGGCGGTCGTGGTCGCGGCGGTGGCCGGGTCAGGGGCGCTCGGCGGTGACGATCCCGCCAAGGACGCGTCCGTCGTCGACGGCGTACGTGGAACTCGCGAGACCACGGCGCTGCTGCGCGGAATCCCGCAGGAGGGCATCGTCCTGGGCCGTGACGACGCGCCGGCCACGATCGTCGAGTTCATCGACCTGAAGTGCCCGGCCTGCAAACGCGTGCTGCTGACCGACGGGCGGAAGATCATCGACCGGCTCGTTCGGCCGGGCCGGGCCAAGCTCGAGCTCCGGATCCTCGGCCTGAAGCGCTTCCAGCCCGACACGCTCGTCGGGAGGACGGCGGTCCACCGACTCGCGGGCCGCGGCGGCGCGTTCGCGCTCACCGAACTGCTGCTCTACAACCAGCAGGACGAGGGCGACCGGTGGATCACGGTTCCCGAGCTGCGCCGTATCGCCCGGGTGGCTCCCGAGCTGCGCGGCGTGCAGATCGCCGGGGACGCGACGCCCGAGTCACGGCGACTGGACGCCTCCGCCGACGCGCTCGCCGCACGGCTGGAGGTCCCCGGCACGCCGACGATCTTCGTGCGGCCGAGCAACCGGACGGACCCGGGCGCCTTCCGCAAGGTGGATCTCAAGGGCACCGGCTCTCGGGAGTCGAAGGTGGCCAAGCAGGTCGACGCGGTGACGCCCGACGAGTGAGGAACCCCCGGTCTGCTCGTCAGCGAACCCCGTTCCAGAGTTCGCGGCGGGTCGACAGGGGATCGTGCTCCACGGCGCCCGGCCCTCGAGATCCACCGAAGACGCGGACCGTTCGTCGTCCTGCTTCGTAAGGGGCCCAGCCGGGGGTCCCGTCGCGGACGAACGCGACCCAGGCGGCGTGCATCTCGGTGGCCAGCGCGCGCGGGGCGTCCTCGCCGATCATGCCCCACCCGCTCGGGACGCCGACGGTGTCGAACACGAACGCGAGCTCGACAGCGTGGGCGGCGCCCAGGTCGCCGTCGACGGCCGGCGACCGCCACTGGAAGTCGTAGAGGTACGTCGCTCCGGGGCCACCCCACCGGACCTCGGCCACGCGGAGGGCCGGGATCCGGAAGAACCAATCGCTCATCAGGCGCTCGAGACCGACCCCCGGGGTCGGCGCGCCGAGGTATGGAGCCATCCGCTCCGCGGAGAGCCCCAGGGCCGCGCCCGTCGCCGCGACGGCACCCACGGAGACGTGATCGATCTGTCCGAGCGGCACGAGCCAGAAGCGGTACTCCTCGGCGTTGGCGCCGATGAGCACCGGAACGTCCGAGGACGGGTCTGCCCGCCGCAGCGTATCGATCGGGCGGTGCGGGATCAGCTCCCCGTCGACGACCGGTTCGTAGGGCATGCCGTCGAGCGCCAGGGGCCCCCACGACGCGCGATCGGTGGTCGTGATCTCCTGCGCGAGCCGGACTTGGGCGGCGATGAAGTCCGCGGTGGGGACCGTCGCGAACCCGCGAGCGGTGGGCGCGACGCCGAGCCGGACGCCGAGCGCGGCGGCGACGCGCTCGGCGCTCTCAGCAGACTGCGCGTGGTGTCCGGCGCCGCTCTGGGCGATGACCCCGTGGAAGAGTCCGATCGCCCCGGGGGAGGCCATCAGCATCAGCGCGCTCATGGCCCCCGCGGACTCGCCGGCGATCGTCACGCGACCGGGATCGCCGCCGAACGCCGCGATCTCGTCCCGGACCCAGCGCAGGGCCGCGACCTGATCGAGGATCCCGCGGTTCGGCGGTGCGTCGGGGAAGAGCCCGAACCCGTCCATGCCCAGCCGGTAGTTGAACGTGACGCACACGATGCCGTCGCGGGCGAAGGCCGCGCCGTCGTAGATCTCGACCGCGCCGGTTCCGCTGCGAAACGCGCCTCCGTGGATCCACACCATGACGGGCAGGCCGTGGTCGCGATGCGGGCCGAGTGCGTCCGACGGGGTCCAGACGTTGAGGTTCAGGACCTCGTTCCCCTCGATGGCCGGGTCGACCCGGAGCGCGTCGAAGGGCGCAGGGTACGGAGGCTTC
>WLOB01000403.1 GCA_009699505.1 Actinomycetota bacterium
CGGCCTCGCGACGAAACGAGAGGGGCACTAGTAGCTGTCCTTCATGAGCGTCGCTGACCGGGCACTTCACCGGGCGGGTCTTGCGGGACACCGGGCCGCCCGTCTGGTCGTCGAACCCGTTCAGTAGAGAGTTGCCGCACCAACGGTTCCTTTGCAGGACAGTCGGGGCCGTTCGTTGGCTGCTGCGCTCGCGCACCGGGACTCGGAAGAATCTTGTCTCATCATTGGCTGAAGTGGGACGTTGGCGGTCGGTAGCCGCGTGTCACGAGTTAGGTGTCAGAAATCGTCGAGGCCTCGGGGTTTTGACACTCGACCAGGCTGTCAGCGCCGGTGCTACAGCTGTTGGGCACGTGATGACGTTGAGTGGGTCGTCTTGGACCCGCACCGGGACTCAGTCTCTGCGGGAATTGGCCGGCAAAGAATGGACGATCTTCGAGATTGCTTCCTCTAGGGTCCGGAAGACGAAGGGATGGC
The DNA here is from genome assembly GCA_009699505.1 of Actinomycetota bacterium. GTDB lineage: Bacteria > Actinomycetota > Thermoleophilia > Solirubrobacterales > Solirubrobacteraceae > Patulibacter. The sequence goes on from WLOB01000403.1 coordinate 475, forward strand.
CGTCGTCGAAGCCCGGATCCTCCTCTGCACGGAGATCAGGAGTCACGCCGTACTCGCGGTTTCGGGGGCGGCCCTGGGCGACGATGAGTGGACCGTCGGCACAGTCGATAGTTGCGATGAAGCTACCCGAGGGGGAAACGACAACCTCGACGCTCGCATCGCGCGGCGCGACGCGTCGCAGTTCGTTCTCCAGTTCCGCGATACGCGCCTGGCGTCCGCGATTACGTTTGGGCCCCCACACGTCGCTGAAGTTATCTCTCCCGCCCAGGAATCGGACCCGAAATGACCCGGTCGTCGTGGGGTCGTTGTCGTCGTTATCTCTGTGGTTGGCCGTCCTGCGTGGGAGCATCGAGGTGTGTCGTCGTTCTTCGATGTCCCGTCGTCGGTGCCCGAGCCTGAGCGGCCGCCGCGGCGCCAGTACCGCAGGCCCGATTGGCACGGCGCGCCGGCTGGGGCGGTGCCCGGCGTCGTGCCGATCGAGCGGGTGATCGCGGCGACCGACGAGGTGGCCGTGGCAGTGAGTGCCGTCGAGGTGTTCGCTGAGGGACTGGCGTTCGAGCTTGTGGCCATGGCGACGGTGGATCCTCGCGGTGACGCTTCGGGACGGATCGATCCGATGCTGTTTCACCTTCACCGGCTCCCTGAGGCCGGCGAAGTCCCAGACGCTATGCTCCGCGTTGGTGTTGAGTTCGGCGACGGGCGAAAGGCGACGAACATGGAGCCCTCGGGGTACGGGCCGCCGGACGACGGTGCGATCGTGTTGCGCCCTGGCGGCGGGGGCGGGTCCGAGGAGCGGTACGAGCAGTCGTTCTGGGTGTGGCCGTTGCCGGCAGACGGCGTGTTGCGGATCGTGTGCGAATGGCCGGCGTTCGGGATCCCGGTCACCACGCTCGACATCGACGGCGAAGCGATCCTCGACGCGGCTGGCCGGTCCCAGGTCGTGTTCTCCGATGACCACCTGCCCTATCCGCCGGCGCCTGAGGCTGATGACCCGGGCTGGACTGCCTACACGTAGACAGCCAGCTGCCCTGTCCGGGTCGGAAACGACCCGCGGGCCTACTGCTCGCGCGCTTGGATCTCGAAGAACTCCGCGAGCGAGGTGCCGGTCTGGGTCGAGTACTCGAGCTCAATCGGGAGGGGCAGTTCTATGAGCCGAGGCGTGGGCTCGAGGGTGTCGAACGCATACAGGCTGCCGCCCCCGCTTGATCCGAAGAGGAGATGGCCAGGGGCGTAGCTCTCTACCTCGTAGCCGGCGGTGTGCCTCGCGAGCTCTTCGACGGGGTACAGCTGGACGTATCCGAACTCGCCGACTGGTCCTTCGCCGCCGTTGGATGTCTCGAGGAATTCGAGGTAGTCCGCCGGGATAGCGGGACCATATGCCGCAAGGTGCTCGCGAACGGCGGCGGCTCGAGCCGGGCGGCGACGGCGAAAGTGAGCGAGTGGGTCGGTCACCGGCCCTTCGTACGCTAGCGCTGATGAGCGTCCAAAACGACCGGCGGTGTTTTGCTCATCGTGGACGTGCCACGCTGAGCGACGTGTTCGAGCGTGTGCGTGAGTTTCGTCGCCGGTACATGGTGACCGCAGACACGACCACCTCCGGCATCCTGAGCCGAGCAGCATGGTCGGCCCTTGCCGCGGGCTTGCTCTTTGGGCTCTTCAGCCTTCTTTCCGAAGAACCGTCTGTCGCAGCGGTGCAAGGAACATCGTTCGCGGTCCTGATGATCTTTGGGTTCCAGATCGCTTTCCTCGTGTCCCGGGCGCGGCTTCGCCGCCAACGGGACCGCCGCGACCGGTAGAGGGTCCAGCTGCGACCAACCCGAGGTCGCGAAAAGGACCGGCTTTGTGTCCTCCCTTGAGCCCATTTGGCTGCCTGTGGGCTACTGCGTTTAGCCGCCAGAGGAGCAGGCCGGCGTGCTGTTCTTTCGAAGCGTCAGTGTGGCGAGTCGGCGTTCAACGCGGACGCGCGCGCTGTCCTCAACGTTGGCGTTGCGCCCCGCGACGCTGAGACTCCAGACGGCCGTACGGTCATCCCAGAACGTCGGGGCGCCTTGGCGGCCGTAGCGGGCGCGAGGCATCGTGAGGTTCCGTCCACGGGTTCCAGACGGGTTCGTCATCCACACGGCGGTGCAGCGCCGTCGTGCATCGTTGGCCTTCGTGTTGCCGACCAGCGCGACGAACGTTCGATGTTCTCCGGGGAGGGTTATGGCGACCCGTGCGTAGCGCTGGAAGCGGCCGGCCGCGCGGACGGCGCCCTTCGGCCCGACGGTCACCGGCCGCAGCCCGCGGCTCGCGGTGATGCGAACGCGGAGCGCGCCGCTTGGCTGAAGCGTCACCGCCACGCTGTTCTTGCCGCGGGCGCCTGCGGTTCGGGTGATCGCACGCGCGTCCGTCCGGTACAGCTCGGCGCCGGTATGTCGGTCGCTGACGACGGCCGTTCCGTCGCCGACGCTCCACCGAAGGGCGTCGGTCGTGAAGCCGAGGATGTAGCGCCCCGCAGCCTGTTCGCCGCCCGCCGGGATTGGGTCACCGGAGACGGCGTCGGTAAGGGACCACGTCGTCGAGGGTGCGTTCGGGGCCGGAGTCAGCCGGGCCGTCGCAGGCGCGTACGGCAGCAGCGTGCTCGCATCCCCGCCGTTCGGGAGCGTCGGGACCGCGCGCTGACCGAGAACCGCGCCGGTGGCGCCGTCGAAGATCGCCATGACCCCGCCGCCACTCTCGGTGGACTCGAAGCGGCTGGGAACCGTGATCCAGCGGCCGGCAACGACAACCCGTCCGCCGCTGACCGCTAGTCCACCGGTGAGCACAAGCGCCCCGAACGGCCGACCGGTCGTCTCGGGAGCTGCGAGCTTGGCGACATCGAGGCGGACACGTCGCACCGGGCCACCCGAGAGTGAGCGGCTGACGGCGGTGAATGACGGGCCGCTCTCGCCTGACACCCACCAGACACGGCCGCTGTCCACGATTGCTGTTGGGGCAAAGTCCCCCGCGTACGTGCCGCGCGCGGACAGCGATGTCCCCGTGGCGATCGTTGGCTCACCGAAGCCGAACGGAACTTGCTGCGTCCACACGGACGGCGCCGCGCTGGCGGCGCCCGCGAGACTGGCGGCGGCGGCGACCGCCAGGGCTGCGGCTAGTACTGACGGTCCGTGATTGCGACGGGTCGGGGACATCTGGTGCTCCTGGGACGGGATGGCAGCTATATGAAACCCCGCGGGCTCCGAAGGATGCGTTTGCTGCGCGCCTGGCCTACGTTCGTAGCGAACCGTCCGGCCTGTCACAAACGACCGGGGGTTAAGGCTGTCGGGCGCTGACGCGTTGTCGCGGTGCGGAGAGCGAGGGGGCGTAGAGCTCTTCGCCCTTGCGAGGGCTGGCGACGTAGAGGTTGCCTGCGCGTTGGACGGGTCGGATCACGGTGGTCGTGTCGGCCTTCACGATGCGGGGTGCGGCGGCGCCGGGCGGGATGAGGACGAGGACGCGGAAGGGTTGTCCGCCGCCACTCTGGATGCCGATCAGGCCAGTCTTGGCGATCTCGGTCGCTGTACCCCCGTAGACGCTCGCGGCCTTCGGGAGCAAGCGTCCGGACGGTGAGACTGAGGTGCGGGGTGCGACGAGAGCGAGTCGTTTGGTGCCGGCGAAGA
>WLOB01000404.1 GCA_009699505.1 Actinomycetota bacterium
AATAATAGTGCTGGATTACCTGTACTAGAAGTATTTGCGGACGACAGAATCGTAGCAGGTCAATATGGTCAAAACGATTTTGTTGTAGTAAATAATAAAGTAGGCATAGGCACAAATAATCCATTAGCTAAATTACACGTTACAAGTTCAACGTCAATACCATCTGCAATATTTATGGGCGGTAATGTTGGTATAGGCACAACAAGTCCATCTTATAGACTTCAATTGGGTAATTTAACCGCAGTTTCAACTGCTACTCCAGAAATATTAAGTTTGGGTGGTACTTGGAGTAATAGTGCTGGCGCAAATGTTAAATTAAGAGTATACGATGATAACGGAACAAATATTGGAGGAATGAATGTTTCATCAGGACAGATGGAAGTAAACACTTGGTCAACTGGAAAACTAGCATTTTATAGAGGTACAACACAAACAGCAATTATTGATGCGAGTGGTAATTTGGGTGTAGGTACAAGTGTTCCTACGGCTCCATTGCATGTAGTGGGTGTAATAAGTGGTAGTAGTTTTACAGGAGCAGGTACAGGTTTAACAGGAACTGCAGCTAATTTAAGTATTGGTGGTAACGCCGCTACTGCTACTTATGCAAGAAGATTAGATGATGCATCAAGAACGTCATTTACAGTGGGTGGAAATAAAGATAACTATTACCCTGTAATATTTAATATCGGTTCAGGGGCAACTGCTCTACAGTATTCTGAATTTGTAATTGAAAGAGGCGGATACGAAGAACCTGGTTATACATTTGCTGGTGGCAATACATTTAGTACATTGAACATTCGTTTTTCGTGTAAATCAAATGGTTGGGGGTATGGCGCTTCATATGAAAATGTTGAAATGCACGGATATACAACTCAACTGGTTGCTAATTGGCAACAGATGTCAGAAGCAAGCAAATTAATTGTTTGGTTGAGAGGAGCAACAATTTATTATTTTTGGAATGTTGTTGCAAATACAACTCTTTATGATGGAAATAGTGGAGGAACATCGTTAACATTAGCAAATGCGCCATATTATAGTTATACTTATACGTCAACTCAAACTGTACAAACTAAAGCTCTATACGGTAAGTTTGTTAATAGCAGCACTGGAACATCGGGAATTTATGTTGCTGGAAATGTTTTAGCAGAAGGACTTTTTAGTGGACCGGGAACAGGGTTGACAGGAACAGCAGCTGGATTAACCGCTGGCGCTGTAACGAATGGAGTATATACAACAGGAAATCAAAGTATTGCAGGTAATAAAACATTTACTGGCACCACTATTGTTACAGGTAGTTTATTGGGTACAGGTAGTTGGGCTACAAATGCTGTTACTGCATTGAATGGCAATGTAACTCACACAGGTGAAGTTACAGGCGCAACTGCATTAACAATTGCAAATGATGCGGTAACTACTGTTAAAATATTAAATGCGAATGTTACCAATGCAAAATTAGCAAATAGTGTTGTAACTGTAGGCACAACATCAATTTCCCTAGGCGGTGCAGAAACAACAATTGGAGGATTAGATGCTGTAACTTCAAATGCATTTGTTGGTGCTTTGACAGGAAATGTAACTGGAAATGTAACTGGAAATGTAACAGGTACCGCTACAACCGCATCATATGCCAATGCGTTAAACGCAGCTAATACTTATACTGTTACTAATTTAACAGTAAATACAACGGCACAATTGAAAGGTGTAAAAGAAACTTATGTTGATGTAAACCATGTAGGAAATGTAGTAACAATAGATTTAAATGCTGGAACAGTATTTAGATTAAATTATAATGCTCCAATTAATAGTTTTACAATAAGTAATCTTACCACATCAAAAGTCAATTCATTTACTTTGATTAGTATTCCTACTACTGGTGCAGGTGGTATTAACTTTACATTTACTAGTTATACATTGGTATGGGCAGGTAATAGTGTTCCATATGCAACACAAACTAGTGGTAAATTTGATGTATTTTCATTTATTTATGATGGATCACGTTGGTATGGATTTGTTGGGGGATTAAATTATTAATAATATATAAAGTTATGTTTTCAAACGCAAAATATCCAATAAGAACATCAAAAGCTACCCCCACACCTACCCCCACACCTACCCCCACACCTACCCCCACACCTACACCTACTCCTACTCCTACTCCCACACCAACACCTGGTCCAGTTAATTCGTCTAATTATACCGTAGTTAGATGGGAAGGAGCAGCAGGTACTAGTGGAACACCTGGATCAAGTACTGCTATATGGGAATTTTATTTATTTGAAGATGGTTTTAGTGAATTGAGAATGGGTATATCATCACTTGCTGGTGGTGTTACTGGTGTTTATACTGCTGCTGGTGTAGGATCTTCATATACATTAACACAAGGACAAAGTTATGTATTTAGCATGGCAAGTAGTGCAGTTGTTGTATCCACTGGATATACCCGTGTAAATGGTACATTGACTGCTGGAACGGCATATCCTACATTAAATTCGGTTGCTTCGCCCACTTGGCCACCTGCGGGATGGACAAATGTGACTCTTCCAGCTAATTTAGATGATTCTTTTGTATCAGTACCACATGCAGCAACTACGGTATTAGGAACATCAAGAACAACAATGTATGTAGGAAGTAATTCGTATATTACATGGGGTGCTGGATCAGCAGTATATGGATCTGGAACTCCATTATCAAGTACAAATCCACCAAATGATAAAATAATGATGGCTTCCGCAGATAGAAGTTATCAAAGAGTTGCATATAAAACTGGAACAACATACGCTGCTTCCGGTACAGGTCCTGGGGGCGCACCAACTCCAACGCCAACGCCAACACCAACACCAACGCCAACGCCAACGCCAACGCCAACACCAACACCAGGTCCTACACCAACACCAGGTCCAACACCTAATAGCGGACCTGCTTGGACATATGGTTATTCAGTAACAAATCGTAATGACTATACCGGATTTGTCGGTGCTCAAGTTGTATTAAATAGTTCTTATACTTCTTTTACTTTAACGCAAGTTGGAGTTCCGTATCAAATCCAAAACGGAGCGTCATATCCTGTTACAGTTTATGTACTAAATTCAGCTGGTGCTATAGTGTCAGGACCACTTTCATTAACTGTTGTTGCGGGGTCTGAATTTGTATATAGTTATGTTAATGTATCACAAACATTTGCAGCAGGCGCAACATTTTATATTCTTATCGCAACAACAAGTGGTGGATTCTATTGGAATAATATTGAGTCAAATCCAATATCTACGCCGTACCTTTCAGTACCACCAAATTCAATAATTCCTGTAGCTGGCGTAACTGGCTGTTATGCAGGTACTTTGCCAGGTGTACCTAGCTTATACGGCGGCACTGCAGCTTATGCTAGAGTATTAGCCAGAGGATATACTACATCGCCGGATGCTTAATTTATTAAATATGAAAATAGCAAAAATAATAAACGATCAAATATTTATTGACGAACATACACAAATGTTTCCGACGGTTGCATTTCCGCCTGACGGAACTGTTCCACAACCATTTATGGAATTTCATAATTTATATGAAGTAGTGGATAATGTGTCATATAATTCAAAAACACAAAAATTAAAATCAATATCACCAACACTGATAGACAATAAAGTTTATATCGTTGAAGTAATTGATAAATCGCAAGAGGAATGTAACATAGAACTTTTAATTGACGTTCGATTAAAGAGAGATAAATTATTAAAAGAATCCGATATTTATGTTTTATCAGATCGGTGGGATTCTTATTCCGATGAAAAAAAGTTAAGATGGAAAGAATATCGTCAAAAACTTAGAGATGTTCCACAAGAATTTGTTGAACATTTAGACAATGTTTTTTGGCCGTCAATGCCTATAATTTAAATATAAATCTTAGTTTTTTCATGCCCAACAACAATGTTAGGATCAATCATTACTTTGTATCCTAACTTTGTTGCTTCTCTACACCAAGCAACATCTTCCATTGTAAAGTCTGTTGAACCTCTAATATTAACAAATTCAGGACGAAACCAAGGATATTTCATACTTTCAAATACTCCTCGTTTAACCAACATAAATCCAAATCCTGTATAAACTACGGGGAAT
>WLOB01000405.1 GCA_009699505.1 Actinomycetota bacterium
ACGTCGACGAGGGCCTCGAGGCCGAACGCCGTCGCGTTGATGAACGCGATCTTCTGGGCGACCGGGTCGTGCTCGCCGACCGGCTTGCCCCACTGGACGCGCTCCGTGCCGAACTCGCGGGAGACGCGGGCGGCCCACTTGGCCGTGCCGGCGCAGATGGCCGGGAGGGCGAGGCGGCCGGTGTTCAGGGTCTGCAGAGCGATCTTCAGGCCCTGGCCCTCCTTGCCGATGAGGTTCTCGGCCGGGACGAAGACGTCCTCGAGCAGCGTCTGCGAGTTCTCGATGCCCTTGAGACCCATGAACTGGTTGCGGTGCTCGACCGTGATGCCCTCGGAGTCGTACTCGAGGACGAACGCCGAGACGCCGCCGCGGTGACCCTCGCTCTTCGGGACCTTCGCCATGATCACGACGATGTCGGCGATCGCGCCGTTCGTCGCCCAGAGCTTGCGGCCCGTGATGCGGTAGCCCGTGCCGTCCTCGGTCGGGACGGCCGCGCAGGAGACGCGCGCCGGGTCGGAGCCGACGTCGGGCTCCGTCAGGAGGAAGGCGGAGATGTGGTCCTTGGCGACCTTCGGGAGCCACTTCTGCTTCTGCTCCTCCGTGCCGGCGATCATCAGCGGCTCGGCGACGCCGATGGACTGGTGCGCGGAGAGGAGGGCGCCGAGGGAGCCGTGCCAGGTGCCGATCATGGCCAGGGCGCGGTTGTAGTCGACCTGGGAGAGCCCGAGGCCGCCGTACTTCTGCGGGACCTTCATGCCGAAGGCGCCGAGCTCCTTGAACCCGTCGATGACCTCGTCCGGGATCTTCGCGTCGCGCTCGATCTTGAGGTGATCGACCTTGTCGGTCAGGAAGCGCTCGAGCTTCTCGAGGAAGACCTTGCCGCGCGCCGCCTTCTCGGCGTCGTCCGCCGGCAGCGGGTGCATCAGGTCGAAGCGGAAGTCGCCGAGGTAGAGCTCCTTGCCGAAGGAGGGCAGCTTCCAGTCGGTCTCGCGCGCCTCCTCGGCGAACTTGCGGGACTCGGCGCTTGTCGGTTCGGTGCTCACGAGGGTCTTCTCCGGGGCTAGATTGACTGGTCAGTCAACTTCTCTACCGAGGGTAGCGCGACCGACGGCGAACCGCTACCCGGATCGGGGACGCCCCACCCGGCCGGCGCCCCCGGGAACGACGGAGGGCCGCCTCTCGGCGGCCCTCCTGGCACGGCGTGCGGTGGCGGGCGGTGCGCCCGCCCGCGGGCTCAGCGCGAGGCGGCGGGAGCCGTGGATCCGGCGCCGACGCGACGGGCACCGACGTAGGCGGCGCCCCAGTAGTCGTCGTCGAGCCGGTGCTCCATGACGCCGCGGGTCGTCGCGGAGATCACGGTCGTGGGGCTCGTGGCGATGCCGACGTGCGACGCGCCGGCACCGGCCGTCGAGAAGAACACGAGGTCGCCGGGCTGGATCGCGGCCTTCTCGACGGCCGTGCCCTCGCCGTACTGGTCGAAGGACGTCCGCGGGAGCGCGATGCCGGCCTTGTCGAACGCGTAGACCATGAGGCCGGAGCAGTCGAAGCCGGAGGCGTCGTTGCCGCCGCTGGCGTAGGGGGTGCCGATGACGCCGCGGGCGGCCTCGATCGCGGCGGCGACGTCGCCCGTGGCGGCCGGGGTCGCCGTCGCGGTGCCGTCGCCGGCCGGCGTCGTGCGGGAGAGCTTCGCCTCGACCTGCGCGACGAACGGCATCTTCATCGCCTTGATCGTCTCGAGGTTCGGGCGGCCGGTGCGCGTCAGCCGCTTCTTCTTCTGGTACCGGCTGATCGCGTTGCGGGTGCGGGTGCCCAGGGCGCCGTCGGCCTTGACGCGGACGCGCTTCTGGACCTTCTTGGTCTGCGAGCGCGTGAGCTTCACGGTCTTCGTCGGCGAGACGCCGGCCGACGGCGCGGCGGGGGCGGTGCCGGGCGACGGGTCCTGGGTCGACGTGCCCGTGCCGGGCTCGGCGGGGGTCGTCGACGCCGTCGTCGTGGCGGAGGTGCCACCACCGGTCTGCGCCACCGCGGACGGTGCGGCGGCGAGCATCAGCATCAGCGTGACGGCTACGCCACTGGTCAAGCGATTCACGTGTACGGCTCTCTTTCGTCGGCCTACGGGGTTAGCTGACGGGCGAGCGCGGAAAGATCGCGCCTCCACCCCGGGAGGTGGATGAGCCCCGGTGTCGATTGGTTCCCCCGTTCACCGGACACGGACGTCCGGTGATTCGGCTCGGAGGACCGTAGCAAGACCGTCGGCGTCCGTCGCCCCGCTCCTCCTCGGTGGTCGGGGGCGCCCGGTCGACGGGCGCGCGCGGCCCCGGCCGGCCCCGCGGACCGTCCTCGTCCCGATCCACCGTGACGCACTGCGGTTTCCTGGCGCCCGCCGGGGGCACAGGCTCCCTTCGATGCCCCGCCTGCGCCGCTCGGACCTCACCGCCCCAGGGATCACCCGCATCGGTGCCGGGAAGGGCTTCTACTACCGGGACCCCGACGGCGAGAAGGTCACGGACGCGGACACGCTGGAGCGGATCGAGGCCCTGGTCCTCCCCCCGGCCTGGAAGGACGTGTGGATCTCGCCGCACGCCGACGGGCACGTGCAGGCGACGGGCACGGACGCCGCCGGGCGCAAGCAGTACCGGTACCACGACGTGTGGCGCGAGCAGCGCGACCACGAGAAGTTCACCCGCGTCCTCGAGTTCGCCGCGCGGCTGCCGAAGCTCCGCGCCACGCTGCTCGAGCACCTGCGCCTGGAGGGGCTCCCTCGCGAGCGCGCGCTCGCCTGCTCCGTCCGGCTCCTCGACCTGGGCTTCTTCCGCCTGGGCTCGGAGGACTACGCCGAGGAGAACGAGACCTACGGCGTCGCCACCCTGCAGCAGCGCCACGTGAAGATCGAGGACGAGCAGATCGTCTTCGACTACAACGCCAAGGGCGGCAAGCGCCGCGTGCAGGTCATCGCGGACGGCGAGGTCGTCGACGTCGTCGAGCGGCTGAAGAAGCGGCGCGGCAGCAAGAACCGCCTCCTGGCGTACAAGGACGGCGGGAAGTGGCGCGAGCTGCACCCGTCCGAGGTCAACGAGTACCTCAAGGAGCACGCCGGCGAGTGCTCCGCGAAGGACTTCCGCACCTGGAACGGGACGGTCCTCGCGGCGCTCGGCATCGCCGTGAAGGCGGAGGACGGCCTCACGCAGCGCGCGCGCGACAAGGCCGTGACGGACACGGTGAAGGAGGTCGCCTGGTTCCTGGGCAACACGCCCGCCGTGGCCCGGGCGTCCTACATCGACCCTCGGGTCTTCGACCGCTTCGAGGAGGGCTGGACGATCGCCGCCCGCGTCGAGGAGCTCGGCGGGCCCGAGGCCTTCATCGACCCCGAGGGCCGCATCGCGCTCGAGGACGCCGTGCGCGACCTGCTGCGCGACGTCGGCGAGGAGTCGCCCGCCCTCGCGCAGGTCGACGCCTGAGGCCCGCGCCCGTCAGGCGGCGGCCGGGGCGTCCGGCGTGCGCGTGGGCGGGGTCGCGCGCTGCACGATCAGGTACGTGAGCCAGAGGCCGAGGGCGAAGAGCGGGATGCCCATGGAGACGCGGGCGACGCCGAGGGCGACGAGCGCGTCGGTGAGGTACAGCGGCAGCTGCACCGAGAGTCGCAGCAGGAACAGCCCGACCCAGATCCACGTCACCCGCGTGTAGGTCCTGACGAGCAGCGGATCCTTGCGCCACGCGGTCGGCTCGCCGCTGAGGCTGCCGATGATGACGCCCATGATCGGCCAGCGGACGAGGATCGACACGAAGTACGCGGACGCGTAGCCGATGTTGATGAGGATGCCGGGCAGGAAGAAGTCCGACGCGTTGCCCGTCCGGGAGACGATGAAGCCCGCGAGCGCGATCCCGAAGAACCCGGACAGGGCGAACTTCAGCGTCTGGCCCTTCACGACGCGCGCCACCGTCAGGGCGGCGCCGACCACGACGGCGACGACGGCCGCGATCGTGACGTCGCGGCCGCCGAGGGTGTAGACGGCGACGAACAGCGCGGCCGGCGCCGCGGACTCCAGGATCCCGAGCGGCCCGCCGACGGACTCGGTCAGGGAGGGCGGCT
>WLOB01000406.1 GCA_009699505.1 Actinomycetota bacterium
ACGCCGCAGAACGCGGACAGGCCGCCGTGCTCCTGCGCCAGGTTGTTGATGAGCTCCTGGATGAGGACGGTCTTGCCGACGCCGGCGCCGCCGAACAGGCCGATCTTGCCGCCCTTGGCGTACGGGGCCAGCAGGTCGATGACCTTGATGCCGGTCTCGAACATCTCGGTGGTCGGCGTCAGGTCCTCGACCTTCGGCGCGGGACGGTGGATGCCCCAGAGCTCGTGCTCGCCGAGCTCCTCGCCCTCGTCGATGGTCTCGCCGAGGACGTTGAAGATGCGGCCGAGGACGGCCTTGCCGACGGGCACGGAGATCGGGCCGCCGAGGTCGCGGACCTCGACGCCTCGGGCCAGGCCGTCGGTGGAGTCCATGGCGACGGCGCGGACGCGGTCGTCGCCCAGGTGCTGCTGGACCTCGAGGACGAGCGTCGAGCCGTCCGGCATCGTGGTCTCGATGGCGAAGTTGATCTCGGGCAGCTTGTCCGGGAACACCGCCTCGATGACGACGCCCTGGATCTGCTCGACCCGACCGGTGTTGGTAGCGGTTGCGGCTTCCATGAGTTGTTCCTCTTACTCGGTGCGAGCGGGGGTGGTGGACGGGCCGACGGGCTCGGCGACGAGCGCGGTCGGGGTGCTGCGGCCGGCGGTGACGCCGAACGTGGTGCCGGTGCCCGGCATCAGTTCAGCGCCTCGGCGCCGGCGACGATCTCCATGATTTCCTGCGTGATGTCGGCCTGACGGGCGCGGTTCATCGCGAGCGTCAGGTTCTTGATCACGTCGGCCGCGTTCTCGGAGGCGCTGCGCATGGCGCTCATGCGCGCGCCGTGCTCCGAGGCCGCGGACTCGAGGAGGGCCCGCAGGAGCGAGACCTGGACGAACTCGGGGACGAGCTCGGCCAGCAGCTCCGCCGGGTCGTCGGGCTCGTACTCGACCATCGCCTTCGGGCCCTTGGGCTCGTCGGCGGCGGGCTCGTCGGCGACGTCGTCGTCGTCCCCGACCACGCTCGCGGCGGCCAGCGGCAGGAGGGTCTCCTGACGGACCTCCTGCACCAGCGGCGAGATGTAGCTGTTGTAGAAGACCTCGACGCGGTCGATCTTGTCGTCGACGAACGCGCCGACGAGATCGTCCGCGATCTCGCTGGCGTTGCTCGCGGACGGCGCGTCGGTGAAGCCGGTGTACTGGCCGGCCAGCTCCTTGTTGCGGAACGTCAGCGACGAGACGCCGCGGCGACCGCTGCAGTAGAAGATGACCGTCTTGCCCTCGGACTCGAGCTCCGACGCGCGGGTCAGCCCGGCACGCAGGATCTGCGAGTTGAAGGCGCCGGCGAGACCGCGGTCGGCGGTGACGAGCACCAGGCCGACCGTGTTCTCCTGCTCGTGCGTGCGCAGGACGGGCTGCGACTGCAGCTCGCCCGCACCGGCCGCCGCGGCGGCCTGACGGGTCATGCGGCGCAGGGCGTCGGCGTACGGCCGCAGCGAGGAGGCGCGGTCCTCGGCCTTGCGCAGGCGCGCGGCCGAGACCATCTCCATCGCCCGCGTGATCTTGCGGATGTTCTGGACGGACCCGATGCGGGCCTTGACGTCGCTCTGCGCCATGGACTAGCTCCTCTCGGGTCGCCGGGACGGGACGACCATCAGGCCGTCGCCGTCTCGAGCGGCTCGCCGTCCTCGTCGAGCTCGTAGCCGAAGTCCTGCTCCGTGAACTTCGCGATGAAGTCCTTGGCGGAGGACTGCGTCTCGTCGGACCAGTCGCCGTCGTCGATCTTCTTGACGGTGTCGCTGATGGAGCCGCGGGCGGCCTCGATCAGGCGGGACTGGTACTCCTCGACGCGGTCGGCCGTGATGCGGTCGAGGTAGCCGTTCGTGGCGGCGTAGATCTGCAGGACCTGCTCGCCGACGGTCAGCGGCGAGCGCTCGCCCTGGTTCAGCGTCTTCACGAGGCGCTCACCACGCGACAGGGTCGCGCGGGTGTCGGCGTCGAGGTCGGAGCCGAACTGGGCGAAGGCCTCGAGCTCGCGGTACTGCGAGAGCGCGAGCTTCAGGCCGCCCTGGACCTTCTTCATCGGCTTCGTCTGCGCCGAGGAGCCGACGCGCGACACCGAGATGCCGACGTTGATGGCCGGGCGGACGCCCGAGTAGAACAGCTTCGGCTCGAGGAAGATCTGGCCGTCGGTGATCGAGATGACGTTCGTCGGGATGTAGGCCGACACGTCGCCGGCCTGCGTCTCGATGATCGGCAGCGCCGTCATCGAGCCGCCGCCGAGCTTGTCGGACAGCTTCACCGAGCGCTCGAGCAGGCGCGAGTGCAGGTAGAAGACGTCGCCCGGGTACGCCTCGCGGCCCGGCGGGCGGCGGAGCAGCAGCGACATCTGGCGGTACGCGAACGCGTGCTTCGTCAGGTCGTCGTACACGGCGAGCGTGTGCCCGCCGTTGTAGAGGAAGTGCTCGGCCATCGCGGCACCGGCGTACGGCGCGACGAACTTGATCGGCGCGGCCTCGTCGGCGGACGCGGCGACGATGATCGTCGAGTCCAGGGCGTTGTTCTCGGCGAGCGTCTGGGCGATCTGCACGACCGAGGCCATGCGCTGACCGATGGCGACGTACACCGAGATGACGCCGGAGTCCTTGTTGTTGATGATCGCGTCGATCGCCACGGACGTCTTGCCCGTCTGGCGGTCGCCGATGATCAGCTCGCGCTGGCCACGGCCGATCGGGATCATCGCGTCGATCGCCTTGATGCCCGTCTGCAGCGGCTCGGTGACCGGCTTGCGGGAGATGATGCCCGGGGCCTTGAACTCGAGCGGGCGGGTCTCCGTCGTCTCGATCGGGCCCTTCCCGTCGAGCGGCGCGCCGAGCGGCGAGACGATGCGGCCCAGGAGGGCGTCGCCCACCGGGATCTGCAGCTGGTTGCCGGTGCGCTTGACGGTGTCGCCCTCGACGACCTTCTGCCAGTCGCCGAACAGCACGGCGCCGACGGAGTCGGCGTCGAGGTTCAGCGCCAGGCCCGTCACGCCGTGCGGCAGGTCGAGCATCTCGAACGAGCCGGCGTTGTCGAGGCCGTGGATGCGGGCGATGCCGTCGGCCACGGACAGGACGGTGCCGACCTCGGTCAGCGACGCCTCGCCGGCATCGAGACCCTCGATGCGGCTCTTGAGGATGCTGGTGATCTCATCAGGCTTGATCTGCATGGTGCAGGGCTCCTACGGAAGTGGCGATCGACGACGGCGGACTACGCCGTCGCCACCTGTCGACGCAGGTTTTCGAGTCGTTGACGGATCGAGGCGTCGAGGATCTGGTTCCCCACGCGCAGGACGATCCCGCCGATGAGGTCCGGATCGACCTCGGTGGTCAGCTGGACCTCGCGGCCCGTGCCCTCGCCGACCTGCCGGCCGATCCGGGCGGTGGTCTCCTCGTCCAGCTCGATCGCGGTCGAGATCCGGACGGGCAGGACCTTGTGGAGGTCGTCGTAACGAGCATCGAACTCGTTGCGGACCTCCGACAGCAGCGTGAGCCGCTGGTTCTCGATCATGACGTCGAGCAGGTTGGCGACGATGGGATCGGCGCCGTCGATCGCCCGGCGCAACCCGTCGCGCTTCTCCTGGGAGGAGAACTGCGGCGACGCGAGGAACAGCTGCAGCTCGCGGCTCCCCGAGAGCGCGTCGACGATCTGTCCGAGCTGCTCGCGCACCTCGGACACCACGTCGCGCTCCTGGGCGACCTCGAACAGCGACCGGCCGTACACGCGGGAGATCTGGTCCATGGTCCTACCTCCGCTGCTCGCCGCTCAGCGCGGAGAAGTCGAGGCCGTCGAGTGCATCCTCGATCAGGCGACGCTGGTCGTCGCCGTCGAGCGTCTTCCCGGTGACCTTGGCCGTGGCCAGGATCGTCAGGTCGGCGACCTCGGAGCGGATCTCGCTGATGGCGCGACGCGTCTCCGACTCGATGTCCTTGCGGGCCTGGGCGAGGATCTCCTCGCCCTTGGTCTTCGCGTCCTCGCGCGCCTTCGCCTCGTGGGCGTCGGCGCTCTTGCGAGCGCGCGTCAGGATGTCCTCGGCGTGCGTACGCGCC
>WLOB01000407.1 GCA_009699505.1 Actinomycetota bacterium
TATTTTGTTGGTAAAATAATAATATTAACAATATGCGTTATATTTATAATTATGCTATTTAATTTTATGAATTTTGACATATAAAATATTTATCTATTTTTTATATTAGGTTTATTTTTATACATTTTATTATATACACAATTTCCATATTTATAGATAAAAAAAGAATACCCACAGAAATATTATATTTTTAGATCCATCATGTATCGTATAATAACCGTGAATACTAACGCGTGAATCAAAAATCCTCTCATTGTAGGACATCCTACATTATTTGATATAGGACCTGTGAAACGCGAGAACACAGAATTCATAAACAAATATGTATATGGATTGAATAATACGAGAAGAATCGCAGTAGTGTATAGCGTATAACGCCATTTATTCGAAGAATCGACCGACATATGTATATATAATATATAATATATACATATATTTTTATTTTACAACTAAATCGTTGTATATAAGACAAAAATTAAATTTATGAATAAAAAATTGATTTGTAATGAATAATAATGATAGTATAATATTAAATAGATATTTTCGAAAAATGAATGGAATTGAATTATTTAAACGAGTTAAACAAGTCTCTACTTTTACAGAACTTTTGCAATCAATAAAAGGTAAAACGAAAGCAGAAACACAATCTAAATGTGGTAATTTATTTGAGAAAGTTTGGGATTATATAATAAAGTTTGGATTTATTGATATTTTATCAAATAATGAATATGACCATTATGAAGGAAATATAAATACGTGTAAATTAAAAAAAGTAGATAATCTTGAAACTTATTTACAAAAAATGCTAATATTTAGTAAATGTAATGGTGGTTCAAGTGACATTACATTACGTCATAAACTTAGTGAAAAATGGATATTTATAACATCCAAGTTTTATTTAGATGACAGTAAAAAACATATTGATAATTATGATGTTGAAAAAATATTAGCAATTACTAAACAACATTCGCATAAATATAAAGAATATGATATTTATTTACTTGTTAATAGTAAACAAAAAGTATTAGATGTTATTTCATCGTCTCAATCAACAAATAACTATATTAAAGAAAATATTCATCATATATTTGATTTGACTGATTTAGAGATTGGATTTAAAAATCTAAAACACACTATACAAGATATTAATATTAATGATGTAAACACTATATTTTGTAATACAAAAATACCATTGGATTTGAGATTTCATCAAGATTTAATTACATTTAAACAAATGGGAAAAATTAACGAAGGTGAGAAGGAATTGTTATTGGGTGCAAAGGCAAGGTCAGGTAAGACATATTGTGTTGGTGGATTATTTGTAAAATACTTTAAAAAATATAAATCATTAAATGGTCTCATTATTACACCTGCTCCAACTGAAACGTTAACACAATTTACAGATGATTTGTTTAGTAAATTTAGAGATTTTATTGGAATAAATATAATTGAAATAAAAAAAGGTTGTGATTTTGAAAATATGGTTTTACAAGATAATAATATTGTTATTGTAAGTAAACAATTATTAGATGATTATGTATTTGAAAAAAAAGTTGAATCAATAAAGTTACTTCTTTTAGATTTTATTATATTTGACGAGAATCACTTTCACGGAACAACACAAATGTCTAGAAATATATTGGAATCATACTCATCTAAAAAAACGATTAAGTTATATTTAACGGCGACTTATGCGAAACCGTTAAATGAATGGAATATACCATTAGATTGTCAGTTTTATTGGGATATTGAAGACGAACAGCTATGTAAAAAAAGAAATATCCAAGGATTAGTAGAAAAACACGGTGAAGACGTGTTATTATTATTATCAGAAGAAAACAAAGAAGTTAAGTTAAGTATATATGATAAAATGCCAGATTTAGAACTAATTACAAATATAATGGATAGAGAAAGATATGAAGTTATTAAGGAACGAATTAAAGATACTTCTTATGGGTTTTCAAATATTACACTTTTAAGTGGTAATTTTCCACGTGAGGTAGATAGTGTATTAGCATACATTACTGGAAGTAATAAAGAGGAGGATTACCCTAACAAAGATTTGTCTATATTTGGTAGAATAAAACGAAAATGTATAGCATCTAATAGCAGAACTAAATTGAATAATGGTAATTTTACAAGCCAATTGTGGTTCTTACCATTTGGTATTAATATGACAATTAATAAAGTAAGCGAACATTTGAAAGATCGGATGTTAAAAAATAATATCTTAAAGAATTATGAAATAAAAATAGTTAATTCTAAAAAAGAATACAAGTTAAAAGATATGAAGGCAGAAATAAAAAACTGGGAATTAAAAGCAAAAGAAGATGGGAAAGATGGGTTGATTTTGTTGGCAGGTAATCAATTAACATTGGGAATTACATTACCATTAGTTGATATTGTGTTTCTGTTTAATGATATTGTATCTAGTGATAAAATTATACAAATGATGTATCGTTGTATGACCGAAAGCATTAATAACAAAGAAAATGATAACATAAATGACGGACAAAAAAAAATGGGATTTGTTGTTGATTTAAATATTTCTAGAGTACTTAATACATTATTAGATTATAATGTATATAAAAAAAATTTGAATGTAGAACAAAAAATAACCTATTTGATAGAAAACAATTTGATTAATATTGATAGTGATTTATTTGAAAACAAAGAAAATAAAACTAAATTAATAGAAAAATTACTACATATTTGGAAATCTGACCCAATAAATAATCTAAAAACATTATTAAGGAAGATCGAGGATAATATTATTGATTTGGATACGAAAGATCAAAAAATGTTAAATCAATACTTTACTAATTCATTGGGGGACGAAAAACTAAATGTAAAGGTTCAATTTGATGAAGAAATAAATCAATTATTACCAGATGGAAAAGAAATAATAAAATCCAGTTATGATGATGATGATGATGATGATAATAATGATACAGAAGAACAAGAACACGAGTCAGAGACTCAAAATATAAATATATCTCTTACCAAGGATGTATTACCATTTATTCTTCCATTAAGTTGCATTTTAACTATGGATACAGAAGATAAGGACATTTTAGAGATGTTGGATGTTATTAAATCCAGTCCATCTTTATTAGACATATTTAATGATCAGTCGTTTATTTGGTGGAATAAAAAGGATATTATCAAATTAATTCAAAAAATTGTCGAGAAATATATTAAGAAAAATTCTTCTATATACAACATAGCTATTCAATTTAAGATGTCATTACATTGTTTAATTGATAAACCCAAAGAATTATTAGAATTAATTAATAGTTGTTTGAAACCGAAACAAAAGGAGAAGCAAGAAAACGGAGAAGTATTTACACCTATGTGTTTAGTATTTGAAATGTTGGATAATTTGGATAAACATTATATTAATGAAGAAGGACGAAGTATATTTACAGAAAAAGATTTCAAGTGGTTTGATCCATCATCCGGTATGGGTAATTTTCCAGTAGCTATTTATTTGAAATTAAATGAAGGATTAAAAACACAAATAATAAATGAAGAAGAACGCAAAAAACATATCATAGAAAATATGTTGTATATGAGTGAATTAAATAAAAAAAATGTCTTTATTTGTCATCAAGTATTTAATGTGAATAATCGATATAAATTAAATATGTATCAAGGTGATACATTAGAATTAAATGTGTTTGATGAATGGAACGTTGCATTGAATAGTTTTGATGTCATTGTAGGAAATCCACCATACAATAAAGGTGGTATTCGTTCTCATACTGGAAAGCAATTGGGAGACAAAAATGAAACAATCTGGACAAAGTTTATTGAAAAATCGTTTGTATTGTTGAAACCAGATGGGTTTTTATCATTTATTAACCCATTGAGTTGGTTGAAGAAAAGCCATTCATTACATAACAATATGTTAGAGAAACATATTATTTGGTTAAAATTATGGGATAATTCACAATCGAAAGGAATGATAAATGCAGATATTCCTATTTCGTTATATATATTACAAAATACTATTAATATAAATAAAAAGACAGATATTATATCAGTACTAAA
>WLOB01000408.1 GCA_009699505.1 Actinomycetota bacterium
ACCGTCCCCCGCGCCCTCGGGGCCGGCGGCGACGGCGCCGGAGACGCTGCCCATGCCGATCGCGGGGGCCGGCACGTCGTCCAGCGGACCGTCCTCGCGCGGCAGCACCACGGTCTCGCGCGGCGCGGGCGCGGGCCGGCGACGGCGGAGCGCCGCCTCGATCGCGGGGTCCTCGCCCTCGACCAGGTCGTCGTCCTCGTCGTCGGCCAGCCGGGGCAGGACCTCGCGGCCCAGGAGGACCATCGACCGCTCGAACGCGTCGGCGTCGACGAGCCCCAGCGGCGGCACGAGGACGATCTCGTCGACCCCGGCGTCGCGGTAGCGGGCGAGCAGCTCGACGACCTGGTCCGGGTCCCCGATCGCGCCGCGCACGCTCCCGCCGACCCGGGCGGACAGCGGCCCGTCGGGCGCGGCGAGCACCGGCGCGGGGTCGTGCCCGGTGGTCGCGCGGAGGCGACCGAACTCCTCGAGGGCCCGCGTCCGACCGGGCCGATGGGCGCCGAAGCGCTCGTGGTGGTCGCGCAGGTGCAGGTGCAGGTGGACCGCGTCGAGCCCCTCGCGCAGTGCGGTCTCCGGGTCCTCGGCGACGTGGACGGGCAGGGTGACCGCGACGCCGGTCTCGACGGCCGCCCCGAGGGGCCGGCAGCGGGGACCGCGCTGGACCGCGCGATGCTCCCCGGCCCACTCCGCCGCCTCGTCGGGCTCGAGCAGGGTCCGGACGAAGGCGCCGAGGCCGCCCTCCGCGGCCACGCGCACGTCGGCGGGCCGGTCGCAGGCCCGCCACAGCGCCGGGTGCGGCCGGCCCTGGGGACGCGGGACGAGCTGCCGGACGGGCAGGCCGTCGGGGTCGTGCTCGCCGAGGAACGGCGCCTCGGCGAGGAGCCGGGCGACGCGTTCGATGAGCCGGTCGGCCTCCTCCTGCACGCCGGCCCGGGCGATGCCGAAGGCCCCGAGCTCGATCGCGGCGCGCGGGTCGGCGAAGGCGACGGCGCTCCGGCCGCCCGACAGCGCGTCGAGCGCGGCGATCGCCGCGGCGAGCCGGACGGGGTGCTGGACCGCGGGGTGCGCGAGGACGGGCCCGAGCCCCAGGCCGAGCCGGCGCGTGCGGGTGGCGATCGCGCCGAGGAGGGCCTCGGGCGGGCCGCCGTGGTGGCGCTCCTCCTGCAGGTGGTGCTCGGGGACCCACGCGCGGTGGAAGCCGAGGGCCTCCGCCCGGACGGCCGCGTCGACGAGCGCGCGGATCCGCCGGCCGTCGGCGGTGGGGGTCCAGGGCCGCGGGTGCGGCGCCTCGAGCAGGAGCGCGAACCGCATCCGGGGCGACGCTAGCCCGTCGCGGGCACCCGGACGTGATCGTCCGGTGACCGCGGATCGCGGCGCCGCGCCACGCGGAGGGCGAACTCCCGCGACGCCTCGACGACCAGCGCGAGCATCGCGTCGACCGCCGGCGAGCGCCACGCCCGGCCGTCGACCGCGGCCACGACCCGCCGGTAGGGCGGGTGCTCCAGGTCGCGGACGACGACGTCGTCGCGCAGGCTGACGAGCGACATGTCCGGCGCGAGCGCCACGCCGACGCCCGCCGCCACGAACCCCTGGATCGCGAGGTAGTCGTCGCTCTCGAACGCCATCTGCGGCTCGAACCCCGCGCGCCGGCACGCCCGGTCGAAGATCGCCTCGTCGGGGACGTAGTCGCGCCGGCCGAGGATCCACTGCTCGTCGCGCAGCTCGTCCAGCCGGATCCGGCGCCGGCCGGCCAGGGGGTGCCCGGCGGGCAGCATGACGTTCATCCGGTCGTCGAGCAGGTGGGTGCGGACGACGGGGTCCTCCTGCGTCCCGGCGCGGGAGGACCAGCCGGCGTCGTCGGGATCCTCGACGAGCAGCGCCAGGTCGCACTCGCCGGCCTCGAGCGCCGCGCGCCCGTCGGGCACCTCCATCGGCTCGAGGGACAGCTCGACGCCGGGGTGCGACGCGCGGAACGCGGCGATCGCGGGCGGCAGGACGGTCGCACCCGCCGTCGGGAACGCCACGACCCGGAGGGAGCCGGCCTCGCCGCCGCGCAGCGCCGCGAGCTCGGCCTCGGCGTCGGCGACCCGCGCGAGGATGCCGTCGGCGTGCCGGAGGAGCACCTCCCCCGCCCCCGTGGGCCGGACGCCGCGGACCCGGTCGAGCAGCGGCACGCCGACCTCGCGCTCGAGCGCCGCGACCTGCTGCGAGACCGCGGACTGCGTGTAGCCCAGCGCCTCGGCGGCCCCGGAGAACGAGGAGCGTCGGGCGACCTCGCGCAGGACCCGGAGGCGTCGGACGTCGATCATCAGCATCGCTTATAGCACCGATGACGCACTGTCGTTGTACTACTGCTGCTGCGCGCGCAACCATCCTGGACGTGGTCTCCTCGATGGTCCGTTCAGCCCGTTCCCTGCGCCCACGCCGACTCGCGGCGCCGGTGCTCGTCCTCGCCGTCGCGACGGTGTGGATCGTGTGGGGCGCGACGTTCCTCGGCATCCGGGTGATGGTCGAGACGATCCCGCCGCTCCTGGGCTCGGGCGTGCGGTTCGTCCTCGGTGGCGTGCTCCTCGCGGCGCTGGTCCTGCGGCTGCGCGGCCGCCGCGCGTTCGCGCTGGGCGCCGAGGAGTGGCGCGGCAGCGCCGCCATGGGTCTCCTGCTCGTGGCCGGCGGTGTCGGGCTGGTCGCCCTCGCGGAGCACCGCGGCCTGCCCTCGTCGCTCGCCGCCCTGATCGCCTCGTCCGAGGCCGTGATGGTGCTCCTGCTGCGGATCGTCGCCGGCCGCGAGCGGGTCTCCCCCGCGACGGCGTTCGGCGTCGGCGTCGGCGCGGTCGGCGCGGTCCTCCTGCTCTCGCCGGGGAGCCGGCCGGAGGGCGTCACGATGCTCGCCGCGCTGCTCGGGCTGGCCGGGTCGATCACGTGGGCAACCGGCACGTACGTCGGGGCGCGCATCCGCACCGCGCCGGACCTCCTGGCGAACGTCGCGATCCAGATGCTGGCGGGCGGCGTGGTCCTGCTCGTGGCGGGCGCCGCGGCCGGGGAGCACGTGACGGTCTCCGCCGTGTCGGACCGCTCGCTCGTCGCGCTCGTCGGCCTGACGATCGCGTCCGTCGCGGTCTACGCGGCCTACGCCTGGCTGCTGCGCAACGCCTCGCTGTCCCTCGTCACGACGCAGTCGTACGCCAACCCGGTCGTCGCCGTGGTCCTCGGCGTCCTCGTGCTCGGGGAGACGCTCGGCACCCTGACCGCGGTGGGGATGGCGATCACCCTCCTGGCCGTCGTGCTCGTGCTCCGGGCCGACGGCCGCCCGGGCCCGGGGACCCCCGTGGCCGACGAGCCGGCCGAGGGGGCCGAGGGCGTGCGCCGCGACCGGCGCGACAGCCCGACGCTCGAGTTCCCGCGCCCCTCCGCCGCGCGGTAGGCGGAGCCGGAGGGCCTGGCGATGTCGGGCGCGACCCCCGAGGACTCCGGCATCACGTCCGCCTCGTGAACACGTCGATGCAGGTCGGCGGCGCCACCGCGCTGTCCGTGCCGAACCGTCGCCCCGGAGCGCGACCCGGACCCCGGAAATAGGAGACCCCCGCTCGCGCGAGGGTCTCCCGTAGCAGGCCGGTAAGCCGGATTCTGTCGTTGCGCAGCCATCCATCTGATGCGACCTACCTGGACCTCGACGAGCCGCCTACGGACGGTCCTGCTCGGTCTTGCACCGGGTGGGGTTTACCTGGCCGCCGCGTCGCCGCGACGCCGGTGCGCTCTTACCGCACCATTTCAACCTTGCCTGTGCGGACGGGGCGAGCCCCGGCCGCCATCGGCGGTGTGTTTCTGTGGCACTTTCCCGCGGGTTTCCCCGGGTCGGCTCCCCGACCACCCTGCTCTGTGGTGTCCGGACTTTCCTCGAACGGGTCGTGCCCGTCCGCGGCTGCGTGGCCTGCGCCGGGCACGATACCCGCCGGGGGCACCACGGCGGCCTGCGGCCCTGCGGCGCCGGACGCCGGAACCCCCTGCAACGGCCCGGGTCCGGGCAGCGCGGACGCCCCG
>WLOB01000409.1 GCA_009699505.1 Actinomycetota bacterium
CCCATGTGGAACTCCTGTGCTCGCCGTGCTCGACTGCCACCCGGGGCCTCGGGACGAGGCGCCGCCGTCGGAGCCCATCGGCACGCGCGACATCGACTCGACGCCACCCGCGAGGATCAGGTCGTCGCCGAGGCCGGAGGCGACCTTCTGCGCGGCGGTGTTCACGGCCTCGAGGCCGGAGGCGCAGAAGCGGTTGAGCTGGACGCCCGCGACCGTGTTCGGCAGGCCGGCCTTCAGCGCGGCGGTCTTCGCGATGTCGGCGCCCTGGTCGCCGACGGGCGAGACGACGCCGAGGACGATGTCGTCGATGTTGTTCGGGTCGAGCTGGCCGTTGCGGCCCAGCGTCTCGTCGATCAGGCCGACGACGAGGTCGACCGGCTTGGTCCCGTGCAGGGACCCGTTGCTCTTGCCCTTGCCACGGGGGGTGCGGATGGCCTCGAAGACCAGCGCCTCGGTGCTGCCCATGTGGAACTCCTGTGCTCGCCGTGCTCGACTGCCACCCGGGGCCTCGGGACGAGGCGCCGCCGTCCGCTCTCGCGGCCGCCGGACGTCCCGGCGATGGCTCCGCGAATGATACCTGGCTGGCTGGCCAACCGGCCGACCGCGCGGACGGACGGCCCGATCGCGCGGCGTCGGGCCCACAGCATCGAGCACGCGTGGGCGCCCGCGTGCGGGCGACGCGCCGGAAGACGGTGCCCGCGCCGGCCTCAGGCCGGTGGGGGCGGGCCGTCAGGCGGCGTAGCGGCGGGCCTGCTCGGCCGCCGTCGGGAACGCGAACGGCGCGCTGCCCGCGCGCTCGGGGCGGAAGGCGATGGCCATCTGCCGCGGCGGGTGCAACCCCTGCTCGCGGTCCGGCCTGAACGTCGCGCACGGCTCCTGGCGATCGAGGGCACACAGCATGTGCCGCCGGAAGAAGCAGTCGTCGCAGCTCGGGGCGGCGGCGCTGCGGGAGCGGGTGCGGGCGTCGGGGCGGGTGGTCACGAACGGGTTCCGGGATGCTGGTCTGCGGGACGGGCAGGGGACGTCGCGGGCCTCGTCGGGAGGTCCGTGAAGGGGGTTCCATGGAGGGCCGGCAGGCCGCGCGTTCGCGGTCCGCAGGACACCGTGGAGGAGGTGTGCTCGGCGCCGGGGACG
The DNA here is from genome assembly GCA_009699505.1 of Actinomycetota bacterium. Taxonomy (GTDB): domain Bacteria; phylum Actinomycetota; class Thermoleophilia; order Solirubrobacterales; family Solirubrobacteraceae; genus Patulibacter. Next base: position 1,135 of record WLOB01000409.1, read on the forward strand.
GTCGTCCCTCGGCACGTGGGCCATCGAACCACACCGGCCGCGTCGGCGCGACCCTTGTTCCCGCTACTTGGTCACTTTTCGTTCACGGCGCCGAGCAGGAACTCCGCAAACGGCGGAGAACTCCCACCGTTCGCCATCATGACCCGATGCGCATCCTCGTCACCGGGGCCACCGGGTTCGCCGGCTCGGCGCTCCTCCCCCGGCTGCTCGCCGCGGGGCACGACGTCCGCGCGTTCGCCCGCGACCCCGCCCGGGTCACCCACGACGTCCCGGTCGTCCGCGGCGACATGACGACCGGGACGGGCCTCGACGCGGCGCTCGACGGGATCGACGTCGCCTACTACCTCGTCCACTCGATGGAGTCCGCCGACGACGGCTCGACGTTCGAGACGCGGGAGCGGCGCTCCGCCGAGCACTTCGCGGCCGCCGCGGCGGCCGCCCGCGTGCGGCGGACCGTCTACCTCGGCGTGATGGTCGACGAGACCCGGCCCCTCTCCTCGCACCTGCGCAGCCGACTGGCCGTCGAGCAGGCCGTCTCCGCCGCGACGCCCGAGGCCGTGGCCCTGCGCGCGTCGATCGCGATCGGCCCGGCGTCCCGCTCGTTCCGCTTCCTCGTCCGCCTGGTGGAGCGCCTGCCGGTGCTGCCGCTGCCGCCGTGGCGCCGCTTCCGCACGCAGCCCGTCGACGAGCGCGACGTCACCGCGGCGCTCCTGGCCGCCGCGACGACCACGGCCGCCGACGACGCCCGCTGCTCGTTCGACGTCGCCGGCCCCGACGTCGTCAGCTACGGCGAGATCCTCGAGCGGATCCGCGACCTGATGATGCTGCGCCGTCCCACGATCGGGGTGCCGGTGAGCTCGACGCCGATCTTCGGGCGCGTCGCGTCGGTCCTCGCCGGCGAGGACGCGGGCCTCATCGTCCCGCTGATGGGCGGCCTGCAGGGCGATCTGCTGGCGCGCGACGACGCGTGGGCGCAGGCGCTGGGCGTCCGCCCGCACGGCCTCGACCGGGCGATCAACCACGCGCTGCTGCAGTGGGAGCGGCAGGAGCCGCTGCGCGCGCGCTGAGCCCCGGGACCGGTCGGCCCACCGGCGGGTACTAGTCTGGCCCCATGAGCGCCGTGCGGGCCACCATCGACCTCCCCGCCGATCCGCAGCGGGTGTGGGACGTCATCATGGATCCCCACCAGCTAGAGCGGTGGGTCACCATCCATCGGGAGCTGTGCTCCGTGGACGACGGACCGCCCGCCAAGGGGTTCACCATGGAGCAGCGGATGTCCATCCGTGGGGCGCCGGTGACGATCACGTGGGAGATCGACGAGCTCGATCCACCCCGCCGCGCCACGTGGAACGGGGCGGGACCCGCCCGCGCCACCGCGTTCATCGAGTACGCCCTGGAGGAGATCCCGGAGGGCACCCGCTTCCACTACACCAACGACTTCACCCCTCCGGGTGGTGTCATCGGCCGAGTCGCGTCCCGGGCCCTGATGGGCGGCGTCCCCGACCGCGAGGCGGCAGCCTCGCTCGAGCGCCTGCGGGCCCTCCTGGCCGCCGACTGATCCGGCCCGCCACGGCACCGCCGTCGAGGCTCCTCGGCCTCGGCCCCCCCCACACCCGGGGGCCCCGGCCGATCGCCCACGGGGTGAAACGGTGGGATCCAACGCCCGGTGGGGAGGTCGTCCCCGTCGACCGCCCGGCTCCACACCGCCCCGCCGCGGCCCCACACCGGAGGTCACCCACCGCACGTCCGGGGTGTTGTGTAGTCTGCGCTCGCCGTGGTGTCGTGGGGGCGGAGTCCTTCAGGGCCCCGCGACCGCGCACCTCCACCTCACACCCCTGCGAGGACCACAATGTCCGACTTCCTCACCGAGAAGCGCGACGAGATCCAGGCCCGCCTCGACGAGCTGGCCCCCCTGATCGCGGAGCACGACCGTCTTCAGCGTGCCCTCGACGCCCTCGACGGCGTCGACAACTCGTCCTCGGGCAGCCGCTCGGGCGGCGAGAAGAGCGGATCACGCGGCGCCGGCCGCCCGCGTGGCAGCGGCGAGCGCTCCCGTCAGGCCCTCGCGCTCCTGCGCCAGGAGCCGGGTCTCGGCGCCGCCGAGGTCGCCCGCCGCATCGGCGTCCACCCGAACTACGCGTACCGGATCCTCCCGGGCCTCGAGGAGCAGGGGCTCGTCGAGAAGAAGGAGCGCCTCTGGTACCCGAAAGATGCGGCCTGAGCGCACGCTCGGGTGGCCTTGTAGGAACGACGAAGGGCCGGCGATCTCGCCGGCCCTTCGTCGTTCCCGGGCCTGTCGGCCTAGATCAGCCCCAGCGACTTCACGGTGTCGCGCTCCTCGGAGAGCTCCTTCACCGTGGCGTCGATCTTCGCCTGCGAGAACGCGTCGATCTCGAGGCCCTGGACGATCTCGTACTTCCCGTCCTTGCAGGTGACGGGGAACGACGAGATCAGGCCCTCGGGGACGCCGTAGGAGCCGTCGGACGGGATCGCCATCGACGTCCAGTCGCCGTCGGGCGTGCCGTTGACCCACGTGTGGATGTGGTCGATCGCGGCGTTGGCGGCCGACGCGGCCGAGGACGCGCCGCGCGCGTCGATGATCGCGGCGCCGCGCTTGGCGACGGTCGGGATGAACGTGTTCTCGAGCCAGTCCTGGTCGCCGACGGTCTCGGCCGCGTTCTTGCCGCCGACCTCGGCGTGGAAGAGGTCCGGGTACTGCGTGGCGGAGTGGTTGCCCCAGATCGTCAGCTTCTTGATGTCCGTGACCGACACCGAGAGCTTCTGCGCGAGCTGCGAGATGGCGCGGTTGTGGTCCAGGCGCGTCATCGCGGTGAAGCGCTCCGCCGGGACGTCCGGCGCGTGGGCCTGGGCGATCAG
>WLOB01000041.1 GCA_009699505.1 Actinomycetota bacterium
CGCGGTCCGGCGGTGGGCGGCGCGATCTCCCAGGTCGGCGCGGCCGGCGCGATCTCGGCCCCGACGGCGGGCGTCGCGGCGGCGATCCGCACGGGGTCGGTCGGGTCGGGTGCCGGCGGGACCGCCGGGACGGTGAGGGCCGCGCGCGCCCACAGCGCGAGCTGGCCCGCGGAGGCGAAGCGGGCCGCCGGGTCGGCCGCGGTCGCGCGCTGCACCGCCGGGTCGAAGGCCCCGCCCAGGCGCGGCCACGCCTCCGACGGGGTCAGGGGCAGCGCGGCGCCGTGCACCCTGGCCGGCGCGGCCGTGCCGGACGGGTCGTCGCCCTCCCCCGCGGCGGCCCCGCGGCGCCAGGGCACGCCCTGCGGGACGACGGACGGCGCGGGCGGCGCGACGCCGGTCAGGAGCTCGTAGAGGACGCAGCCCAGGCCGAAGACGTCGGCCGCCGGCCCGGCCTCGCCGCCGGCGAGCTGCTCGGGGGCCGCGTACCCGGGCGTGCCCTCCGCGTCGTCGACGCCGGGGGCGCGGGCGAGCCCGAAGTCCGCGAGCTCGACGTGCAGGTCGCGGCCCGGGCCGTCCTCGATCAGGACGTTGCCCGGCTTGACGTCCCGATGGACGAGCCCCGCGGCGTGCGCCGCGTCCAGCGCCGCGGCGACCTGCTCGACGATCGTCACGGCCTGCTCGGGCTCGAGCCGGCCGGTGCGCCGCAGGAGGACCCGCAGGTCGGGGCCGTCGACGAGCCGCATCGCGAGCCACAGGTGCGCCTCGTCCTCGCCCGTCTCCAGGATCTGGACGACGTTGGGGTGGTCCAGCCCGGCGACGGCGCGGGCCTCGCGGCGGAAGCGCTCGCGGAAGGCCGGGTCGTCGGCGAGGGGCCGGCCGACGACCTTCAGGGCGACGTTGCGGCCGAGCGCCTCCTGGTGGGCGAGGAAGACGGTGCCGGTGGTGCCGTGCCCGAGCTCGCGCTCGATGCGATGGCCCGCGAGACGCTCTCCGGGTCGGGGCAGGGACGGCACGACGGAACCTCATACGCCGTCAGCCGGGCCGTTCCTGCCCCCGGGGCGGGGTCGTGCGGCCCTAGTCCCGCGGCGGCGCTCCCGGCCCGAAGAAGTCGGCCGTGGCGAAGAGCTGCGCGGTGGCGACCCGTCGACCGCGGCTGCGGCGGTCGCAGGTCTCCACGAGCGGCCAGGCGGCGTCCGCGGGGGTGCGGCAGCGCCAGCCCGACGGCGGGCGCTGGTTCAGGATCCCCTTGAGCAGGACGTTCGAGGCGGACGTGCACGACAGGGACCGCGAGGACCCGCGCAGCACCCGGTACTGCGCGTAGACGCCGCCGGAGGCCTTGCAGCGGACGGTCGCGGCGGCCGACGCGGTCGGCGGGGCGGTGGCCGGCACGGCGACGGCCGCCAGGGCCGCCGCGCACGGGAGGAGGAGCCGCAGGCGCATCCGGGCAGTATCGGGGACGACGAGCGGCGGCGCGCCAGCCGGGCGGGGGCCGCCGGGCCTACGGGCCGGTGGCCCGGATGACCCGCTCGGCCGTCGCCCAGGCCTCCGCGGCCGTCGGCGCGGCGACGAGGACGCCCCAGCCCGGGCCGCGGTCGCCCTGGTTCAGCGGGGCGTCGACGCACTGCAGGCGCGAGCACTCGGGGATGGAGCCGATGCGGCCGTCCCGGAACCGGTACGCCGGGCGGTCGCCGAAGCGCGTGCCCGTGATCGTGCGGGTCTCGAGGACGTCCGACGTGTCGAACGACGCGGCCTGGGAGGGCGTGTGGTCGACGAGGATGAGCCGCCCGTCCGGGCCGGACTGGCGCAGCCGCTCGAGGGTGCCGCCGCCCTGCATCGACCGCGTCGGCGCCTCCCAGCCGTCGCCGGGCCGGTTGACGAGGGTCCGCCAGCCGCCGTCCGCGGCGACGTAGTCGGCGGGCGTCCCGGACCCGGCGAGCGGCTGCCCCGCGGCGCTGTCGCGCGTCGCCGCGCCGCCGGCGATCGATCCGCCGCCCTCCACCTCGACGGCGTCCTGGGCCGGCGGTGCGCCCTCCGTGGTCGACGGCGGGGCCTCCGTGGTCGCGGGCGCGTCGGCCGCGGACGTCTCCGTCGGCGGCTCCTCGTCCGTGCGCTCCGTCGACGAGGTCGTGCGGGTCGAGGCGCCGTCGGCCTCCGTGGTCCGCGAGTCCCCGCCGTCGCCGCCGCCGAGGGCGAGGGCGAGCACGACGACGAGCGCCAGCAGCAGCCCGCCCACCACGAGCACGGGCACGAGCCAGGGCGGCGTGCCCCCGCCGTGGCGCGAGGGTCCGTCCGGGCCGTCGGGCGGCCCGGAGCCTGCCCCCGAGGACGCGGCCGCCGGGGTCCGCACCGGGGCGACGCGGGTCCGCGGCTCCGTCGGGGTCGGCTCCTCGCGCGGCCGGGCGACGGGGGCGACGCGCGTGCGCGGCTCCGTCGGGGTCGGCTCCTCGCGCATGCGGGGCGCGAGCGGCACGCCGGGCACCGGGGGCGTCGGCCGCGGCTTCGGGGCCGGCCGGCGGTCGCGCGGCGGCGTCGGGGCCGGGAAGGCGACGGTGCGCTGCGGGTCGACGTCGAGGCGGTCGAGCGCGTCGCGGGCCATCGCGGCCAGCTCGCCGGCGGTCGCGGGCCGGGCGTCGGGGTCCTTCGCCATGCCCGCGGCGAGCACCGCGTCGAAGGGCCGGAGCTCGGGGAACGCGGCGCCGGCGCGCGGGCGGTCGCCGTTGACGTGCGCGAACAGCTTGGCCATCGTCGCGCCGCGGAACGGCGGGGCGCCGGTCAGCGCGACGTAGAGGAGCGACCCGAGGGCGTAGACGTCGACGCGGGCGTCGACGTCGCGGCCCTCGATCTGCTCCGGGGCGACGGAGTCCGCGGAGCCGAGCAGCATCCCGGTCTGGGTCAGCTCGCCGCTCGCGTCCTCGAGCTCCTTCGTCAGGCCGAAGTCGGCCAGCAGGACGCCGGAGAACGGCGGGAGCGCGGGGCCGCCGGTCCGCGGCGCCTCGCCCGAGGCGGGCGGCGCGGGGCTCGGGACGACGTCGCCCTCCGTCTCCAGGAGGACGTTGCCCGGCTTGACGTCGCGGTGCAGGATGCCGCGCGAGTGGGCGTGGTCGAGGCCCGCGGCGACGCCCTCGACGATGCGGACGGCCTCCTCGGGCGGCAGGCCGCCCGGGGCCGCGTCGCCCGTGCGGGTCGACGGCAGGGCGACGGTCGGGTCCGCGTCGGCGGGCGACGGGCGCCGGAACGGGCTGGGGGACAGCGTCGGCGGGCCGGCGGCGGAGGCGTCGGGACCGGAGGGCGCCCGCCCGGTGGCGGCCGCGACGCGGTTGAGCCGCTTGCGCAGGTCCTCGCCCTCGACGTAGCGCATGGACAGCCACAGGCCCGCGGGGTCCGAGCCGGCGTCGTAGACCGTGACGACGTTGGGGTGGTCCAGGCGGGCGGCCAGGCGCGCCTCGCGCGTGAAGCGCTCCTGGAACGACTCGTCGTGCGCCAGGCCGTCGGCCAGGATCTTCAGCGCCACGCGTCGCCCGAGGGTGACGTGCTCGGCGAGCCAGACGGTCCCCATGGCCCCGGCGCCCAGCGGGCGCTCGATCCGGTGGCCGCCGATCAGGTCGCCGCGGGCGGGGACCGGCCGCGCGCCGCGGGGGTCCCGGGGCGCGGATCCGTCCGCCGTCATCGGCTGTCGCTCCGTGGACGCACGTCCTGCAGTCTGTCGCAGATCGGGCGGCCCCGGTACGGTGCGGCTCGTGCGGTCCGCGGTCCCCACCCCGCTCGTCTCCTTCTGCGTCGTCGGCACGGACGGCGCCGCCGAGCTGCGGTCCTGCCTGGACGCCATCGCCCTGGAGCAGCGGCTGCTCGAGCGCCCGACGGAGGTCCTGGTCCTCGACAACGCCTCCGCCGACGGCTCCGCCGAGCTCGCGGCCGCGCACCCCGTCGGCGCCCGCGTGATCGCCCTGCGCCGCCGGGAGGGCAAGGCGGCCAACGACTCGCGCCTGCTCGACGAGGCCCGCGGTCGCTACGCGCTCCTCCTCGGCAGCGGCACGGAGCTGCGCGCCGGGGCGACGAAGGAGCTGCTCGACGCGATGGAGCGCGACCCCGAGGCGGCGTGCGCCGGCGCGGCGGTCGTCGACCCCGACGGCGTGCCGCGACCGTCGGCGTGGCGGTTCCCGAGCCTCGGGACGACCCTCGCGCAGGCGCTCCTGCTGCACCGGTCGATCGTCGTGCAGTCCGGCGCCGCGGGGCGCGGGACCCGCCGGGTCGACTGGTGCCAGTCCGGGTGCCTCATGGTGCGGGTGCAGGCGTCGGCCACGATCGGCCACCTCGACCCGGAGTACTTCGTCTTCGGCGACGAGGTCGACCTCCAGCGCCGCCTGCGCGACGCCGGCTGGCACACGCTCTTCGTCCCCGCGGCGATCTGCGTCCGCCACGAGCACCCCGTCGCCGGGGACGACGCCCGCCGGCGCGTCGTCGAGCTGCACCGCAACCAGGACCGCTACCTCGTCGCCCACCACGGCCCGGTCGTCGCGTGGGCCTGCCGCCCGGTCGCGGCGCTGCCGTACCTCCTGCGCGCGGTGGCGGCGACCGTGCTGCCCGGCCACTCCGTGCGCACGTACCTGTGGCACGTGCGCGCGACCCTCTCGCCCCGCCGGGGCGAGGGCGTCCGCGAGGCGGCCGAGCGCTACAACGCGCAGCTCGAGCAGCCCGCGTAGGCGAGGGCCGGCGGTCCGGCCCCCTGCGGGTCGGGACCGGACCGGGCGCGCGGCTCGGGCGCGGCGGGCGGGGTGGACCGCCTCCGTAAGATCCTCCGAGGTGCCCGACGACGCGATCGACCTCACGTTCTGCGTGGTCAACACGGACCTGCGCGACCTGCTGCTGCAGGGCCTCGACGCGATCGCGCGGGAGCAGGAGGCCCTCGGCGACGGGGTCCGCACCGCGGTCGTGGTGCTCGACAACGCCTCGCAGGACGGCTCCGCCGACGCCGCCTCGCAGCACCCCGCGGTCGACACGCTGATCCGCCTGGACCGCCGCGAGGGCTGGTCGGCGAACGTCAACCACGTGCTGCGGGCCGCGCCGAGCGAGCTCTGCCTCATCCTGAACGAGGACGCCGAGCTGCAGCCCGGCTGCACCCGCGCGCTCCTCGACGCCCTGCAGGCCGACCCGGCCTGCGGTGCGGCGGCCGCGTCGCTGTGGCGGCCCGAGGGCTGGCGCCAGCCCTCCGCGTGGCGGTTCCCGTCGATCGGGACCGCGCTGGCCGGCGCGCTCTTCCTCCACCGCTGGACGACGGTGCAGTCCACGGGCGAGGAGACCCGCCGGGTCGACTGGGCCCAGTCGTGCACGATGCTGCTGCGCCGCTCGGCCGTCGAGCAGGCCGGCTGGTGGGACCCGGAGTTCTTCGTCTACTCCGACGAGGTCGACGTGCAGCGCCGCATGGCCGACCGCGGCTGGCACACGCTCTACGTCCCGGGGGCGCGGTCGGTCCACCACGAGCAGCTCTCGACGGGCAACGTCCCGACGCGCCGCATCGTCGAGCTCTCGCGCAACCGCGACCGGTACCTGCGCAAGCACCACGGCCCGGCCGTCGCGCGCACCGTGCGCTGGCTGACCGCCGTCCCGTACGCGCTGCGGTCGATCGCCGCCCTGGTCCTCCCGGGCCACGACCCGGCCCGGTACCGCCTGCACGTCGCGGCGACCCTGCACCCCGAGCGCGGCGAGGGCATCCGCGAGGGCGCGGAGGCGTTCAACCGCCGGCTCGACGCGGCGGAGGCGGACGGCGCCGCGACGCCCTGACCGCGGACATCGATCCTCGGCGCGGCCCGCCCCCGGGGATCGATGTCGTAGTTCGCCCTCTCGCAGGAGCACAACGACGACCGGGCTCCCCGGTGCGACCCCTCAGCCCGTGGTGGAGTCCGGGAGCTCGCGGCGAGGCGGCCGCCCCGGTCAGCCCGTGGTGGAGTCCGGGAGCTTGCGGCCGACCGGGCCGACGTAGACGCCGCGGGCCAGGTCGTCCGGGCCGTCGCCGCCGGGGTGGAAGGCGCAGTAGATGCGGGCGCAGCGCTGGGCGCCGGAGCCGTTGGCCACGCGCACGTGCTCGGCGACGCGCAGCGTGTGGCCGTCCTGGGAGAAGTGGTAGTCGTTCGGGTGGATCCCGTACCAGACCTCCCCCACCCCGGAGCGCCAGTCGAGGCCGAGGTCCTGGGCGAACTGGCCGACGGGCTGGCCGATCCCCTCGGGCCGCTCGTAGGCCTCGGCCACCTGGTCGAGCTTGATGAGGTCGGCGAGGACCATGTCGGGCCGCCAGAACGGGCTGTCCTCGGCCGTCTCGAGCGCGCGCTCCGTGAAGACGAGGTGCTTGCAGCGCCTCATCGCCTCCTCGACGGCCTCGAGCACCGTCTCGACCTCGGGCAGCTCCTCCTCCGCCGCGACGCCCTCCTCCGTCGTGCCCTCGGACTCGCGGTGCAGACGGATGACCTCGTTGCGGGCGACGTCGAGCGACATCTCGAGCCGCTCGTGCTCCGCGTGCGCCTCGATCAGGAGCTCCTCGCGCTGCTTGAGGCGCTTGCGGAGGTCGGCGATGACGTCCTGGTCGGCGGCGTCGCCGGCGGGCGCGTCCTCGACGTCCTCCAGCTCGTGCTCGAGCCGCTCGCCCTTCGCCCGGGCCTTCGCGAGCCGCTCGCGCAGCTCGGCGTTCTCGGCCTCGGCCGCCTCGAGCTTGCCGCGCAGCTCCTGCGCCTCGGAGACCCGCTCCTCGGCGCGGCGCTCGTGCCGGGCGGCCTGGTTCTCGGCCTGCTCCGTCTTCCGGACGGCCGACTCGAGCTCCTTCTCGGCCCGGACGGCGCGGCGCTCGAGGAACACCATGGCCTCGCGGCAGATCGTCAGGAGGCGCTTGTCGACCTCGGAGATCTGGACCTGCTGCTCGATGTCGGCGCGCAGCAGCCGGACGTCCTGCTCCAGGTCGAGCTCGGGCAGCTCGTCGGCGCCGGCCTCGATGCCGAGCTCCGCCTCGAGGCTCTGCACGGCCAGGACGGCGTCGTCCTCGTGCTCTAGTTCGTCGACGAACGCCTGCACGCTCGGGACGGACGAGCGCTCGAGCGCGGCGGTCAGGGTGATGCCGAGCTGCTCGCGCAGGATCCGGTCGATCTCGGGCTTGCCGATCCGGTCGAACGTCAGCTCCGTCGCCGGGGCGGCCGGGGCCGTGGGGCGCTTGTGGCCGGGGTTCCCTGAGCGCTTCGGCTTGGGCTTGCGCTTCTTCTGGCTCATCTCCCGCCCGAATCTAGCGCAGCCACATCACGGCATCCTGAGGCACGTCGTCCCGGATCGGTGAACGCGGACGTGCGTCGACGGTCCCCCGCGCGGGCGGGCGCTCCCGAGGTCGGCGATCCGTGCGGGACAGGCGGACGTACGGTGTGCACCCGGCACCCGCGGACCGGGGCGGGGCGGGACCTCAGGGGCGCAAGACGGCCCGAGGGCACGGGACGGTCCGAGGGCGCAGGACGGTCCGAGGGCGCAGGACGGCCCGAGGGCGCAGGACACGGTCCGGGGCCACCCCGCATCGCCTGCGGGTCCGCCGGGGGCCGGCTCAGCGCCCCGGCAGCCGCGCGGCCACGGCGCGGCGGACGACCGCGACCTCGGACGGCCGGACGCCGCCGACGAGGACGAGCAGCGGCGGCACGACCGCGCAGCCCGCGAGCCGCAGCGCGATCCCCCCGGGCCCGTCGGGCTGCGCCACCGCGTCCACCCCGACCGCGACGGCCGTCAGCACCACGACGGCCGCGGCGATCCGCGCCCAGTCGAACGGGACGTGCATCAGGCGGCGGGTCCGCAGGTGGGCGACCGTGAGCGCGACGACGTAGGCGGCGACGAGGGCGATCGCGGCGCCCGTGGCCTCGAGCGACGGCACGAGCAGCGCGAGCGCCGCGACGTTGACGGCGAGGCCCAGGAGCGCGGCGGGCAGGGTCCGGCCCGTGACGTGGTGCCGGCCGGCGATCGTCGTGAAGACCCAGGTCAGGCCCCACAGCGCCCAGCCCAGCGCGAGCCACGGCAGCGCGCCGGCGGCCGCGGCGAAGTCCGGCCCGAGCAGCAGGTCGGTGACCTGGAACCGCAGGAGCACGAGCCCGACGACCATCCACCCCAGCACGAGGACGTAGGCCCGGACGACGTTGGCGTAGACGCGCGGCGCCTCCTCGTCCGAGAGGTCGTAGGCCAGGGGCGGCCACGCGGCCTGGAACGCGCGGGCGACGACGATGACGAGCGTCGCGAGCTTCGCCGCCGCGGAGTACACGCCGTTGGCGTCGAGACCCGAGGTGTGGACGAGCCACTGCCGGTCGACGATGTTCAGCGCGAAGACGGCCGCCTCGGGCGGCACGGTGGGCAGGCCGAAGCGCAGCAGGGAGCGCAGGTCGTCGCCGTCCGCCGCCGCGTCGGAGCCGCCGGCGGGCCGGGGGCGCAGGAGCGCCCGCTGCGACCACCAGAGCCCCGCGAGGACGACGCTCGACGCCGCGTAGTTGCCGACGAGGTAGCCCGACGCGCCCTGCTCGAGCGCGACGACGAGGACGATCGTGGTCGCGACCGTCAGCCCGACGTTGCAGAGCGCGGCGGTCAGGTAGCGGCGCCGGGCCTCCTGCGCGCGGAGCAGCGCGTTCTGGACCTCGAGGTTCGTGAACGCCCAGATGCCCAGCGCGGTCGCGCGGATCGGCCCGGGCAGCGACTCGCCGAGCAGCACGTGCGAGAGCGGCTCGGCGAGCAGCAGGAAGAGGACCGCGACGACGGTCGACCCGAGCAGCACCCACCCCGTCACCCGGCGCGCCAGCCGCCCCCTGCGTGCCCTGTCCCCGTCGTGGAACCAGTGGCGCATGAGCGCCTCCTGCAGCCCCGCCCGCAGCAGGATCGACGCGAGGATGATCCAGGTCAGCAGCGTCTCCGCGGCCCCCAGCTCGTCCGGGGTCAGGTACCGCGAGTAGAGCGGCAGCGTGACGAGCGCCAGGACCCCGGCCACGAGGCTCGCGGACTGGTAGGCCATGCCGGACGCCGCGAGGCGACGGAGAGGGTGCGGCGCCATCGGTCGGGGATCGTAGTCGGCCGGGTGCCGGCGATCGGGCCGGGACGTGGCCGACCCGGTGGGCGGGTCGTCGTGGGCCGGTCTTCCTGCATCGGGCCGGGACGTGGCCGAGCCGAGCGGGTCGCCGTCGGCCGTCGCCGGGCTGCGACCGGGCACCTCGTCCCTCCCCGCGCTGATGCCTGTGGCGCATCATGATGCGCCACGGCCACCCGCCCCACGGGCACGCCCTCGCCCCGCCGTCGTCCGTGGGCCGGCCGTCCCATAGGGTCCGGCCGGTGAGCGACGACCTGCGCCCCGCCTGCGTGCTGCTGCTGCCGCGGCCGCTCGAGCAGTTCATCCTGCGCGAGCAGGCCGCCGACCTGCTCCGGGGCGACGACGTCGTCGCGATCGACCCGCCGCGGCCCGGCTACGGCGCCGCCCTGCGGCTGCCCGAGGGCGCCGGGTCCGCGGTCGCCGGCCGGCAGGCCGCGTCCATCGTCCGGCGGCTCGAGGGCGACGGCCGCAGCGCGCGGGTCATCGTCTTCTTCCACGCCACCCAGCAGCCGGTCGCCGCGGCGCTCCGGGCGCGGACGGGCGGCGAGCTCTGGTACTGGCGGTGGGACCGCTACGAGGTCGCCGGCGACGCCGACGAGGACCGGCGCGCCCGGCTGGGCGCGCTGCACCGGCGGGCCGCGCAGGCCGCGTCGCTCGTCGTCGCCTCGAGCGTCCGCCTGGAGGAGCTGGCCCGCGAGGAGGGCCGCCCGACCGTCCTGAGCCCGCTGGCGGCGGACGACTTCCCCGCGCCGGACCCGACCGTCGAGGTCGTCGCGTTCTCGCTCGGCCACTTGGGCCGGCGGACGGACTGGGCGCTCCTGCGCGGCCTGGGCGAGCGCCTGCCGAACCTGCAGGTCCTGTTCGTCGGCGAGGTCCACCCCGACGAGGTGCCCGGGGACGAGGACTTCGCGTGGTGCCGCGAGCACGCGCCGTTCGTCTTCCTCGGCGCGCTGCCCGACGAGGCGGCGGCGCAGGTGCTGCGGCTCGCCGACGTCGCGATCCTCGGCTTCACGACGGACGAGTTCAACGACGCCGGCCTGCCGTACCGGATCATCAAGGCCGCGCGGCTGGGCCGCCGGACCGTCGTCCCCGACCTCGCCGGGTCGCGCACGTGGGACCGCGCGGTGGTCGTGGCGGAGGACGTCGACGCGTTCGCGGCCGCCGTCGCCGCCCAGGCCGGCGCCCGGACCGCGCCCGACGAGGAACTGCGCGCCTGGGCCCTGGCGCAGACCGCGGAGCACCAGAACGCCCCGCTGCGCGAGCGTCTGACGATGCTCGGGCTCGACGCGGGCTGACCCGCCGCGACCGGGGACCCGGCGCCGACACGCCCGGCGTTGGGCCGCACGGATCCCGGCGGCGGCCCGCCCTCCCCCCGCTCCCTCAGCGGCAGCGCACCCAGGCCGTGAACGCGCCGGACCGCGCGACGCGGAGGAAGCCCGGCGGTGCCGGCTTCGTGGAGCGGGGCACGCCGTCGGCCTGGCCGTAGCGCTGCCGCCACTTGCCGTCGAGCGCGTCCTCGTCGACGACGATCGCCACGCCGCGGTCGAAGGCCCCCAGGCGCCGGGCGCGCGGGTCCGACCGGGTCAGCACGCGGCGGGAGGACGCGTCGAGCTGCAGCCGGATCTCGGGCACCAGGCGGTACGTGGGCAGGGAGATCGGGCCGCAGCGGGCGCCGCGGCGCACCGCCGGGTCGTCGATCAGGGCCCGGACGTCGGTGCGGGCGTCGGCGAGGAACCGCAGCTCGGACCGGATGCTCGTGACGGAGTCGCGCTTCACGGTCAGGTAGGCGCCGACGCCGAGGACCGCCCCGGCGAGGACCACGCCGGCCCAGGCGGTGCGGACCGGGACGCCCGCGATCGTGGGGACGCGGCGGGACGGGCCGGCGGGCGCCCCGGAGGACGGGCCGGCCCCGTCCGCGCCGTCGTCCCTCGCGGCACGGCCGTCCGCCCCCCGCGGGCCACGGCCCGCCGGCAGCGCGAGCCAGCCCGTCGCCGCCAGCGCCGCGAGGACCGTCAGCGCCACGACGGGGACGCTGAGGTAGCGCGGGATGAGCGAGAGGCCGCCGACGCCCGCGGCCAGGAAGGTCAGGACGCCCGCCGCGAGCAGGGTCACGAGGACGGTCCGGACGGGGCGCGGGGCCGGGCGCAGGCCGATCCGTCCCGCCAGCAGGAGCACGGCCAGGCCCGCGAGACCCGCGACGAAGACGGGCGGGCGCGCCTGGTCGACGAGCTGCGAGAGCAGGAGGCGCGGGGCCTTCGCGAGGCCGCGGTCGCGGCCGAGGTCGTCGGCGAGCTGGCTCGTGGCCGTCAGGGAGTGCAGCGGGTTCCCCGTCACCCACAGGTCCATGGCCGCCCACAGGACCGGGGCGGCGAGGACGAGGAGCAGGTGGGTCGCCCGGCCCGGCAGGCGCCGGGGGCGGGTGCGGCCGGACGCGTCGCCCGGCCCCGGGCGGTCCGCGGACCCGCTCCCGGTCGCGGAGGTGGGCGTCGCCGCGCGCCGCTCCGCCGGGGACGCCGGACCGGCCGCGGTCCACCGGCCCCGCAGCGTGCACCAGAGCCAGTGGACGCCGGCGAGGACCCAGGCCTCGGGCCGCAGCAGGCCGGCGAGCAGGAGGAGGACCGCCGGTCCGCGCCAGGCCCGCGGGTGCCGGAGCGCCCACGCCCCGGCCCACGCGACGAGGGCGAGGAACGGCACGTCGAGGTAGCCCTTGGCCGCCAGCAGCCCGAAGGCGAAGCTCGACAGGAGCAGGAGCCCGGCGACCGCGCCCGTCGCCCGGCCGGTCCGCACCGCGAGCGCCGGCGGGGCGACCGCCTCGCCGGCGATCCGCCCGAGCCGGACGGTCGCGGCGGCCAGGACCGCGATCGACAGGGAGCTGACGAGCACCATCGCCCGGTCGCCGTCGTCGCCGAGCAGCGCGACGACGGGGACCCCCAGGGCCACCCAGAGCGGGTGCGGCGTGGAGGCCGCGTAGCCCTCGAACCCGGGCCTGCCGCCGTCGAGGAACTCGCGGGCCCAGACGAGGTCGAGGACCGTGTCGTAGTTGCCGGCCGACGGCCAGAGCGCCCAGACCGCGACGGCGCCGAGGACGCCGAGGACGAGGACCGCCCACTCCATGCCGGTCCCGTAGGGGTCCCGGGCGGCGGGTGGCGCGCCGGGGTCCGTCGCCGGCCGGGCGCCCCCGGTCCCGTCCGCCGCGATCTCGTCCACGCCACCCGTCCCCTCCGCCGCGTCCGGGTGGCGGTCGTCGCGGGACGCCCCGGACTCCGGGCCGCTCACGGCGCGGGGGTCGCCGCGTCGGCGGCCCGGCGGCGGCGCTCGCGCTCCGACGGGCGGCGCCGCAGCCGCAGGCGGGCGCGGCGGGCCTCGCCCGTCGGCCGCACCGGGTCCAGGGCCGCGCCGACCGCGAGCAGCACCCACAGCACGGGGTCCTCGAGGAACGCCGCGTAGCCCATCGTGTGCACGATCAGGGCGATCGTCATCGCCGCGATCGCCGCCCGCGCCGCGCTGCGCTCCGCGTCGCGGACGAGGCGGCGGATCAGCAGGACGATCAGCAGCAGGTAGGCGCCGAGGCCGATCACGCCCTGCTCCGCCGCGATCGTGATCGGGATGGTGTGCGACGCGTCGACGGCCTTGCGCGCGCCGGAGCGCTCGCGCTCGCGGTACGCCTGGGCGAAGCCGCCCGAGCCCACGCCCGCGACGGGGTGGTCCGCCCACAGGCCGATGCCGCCGCCGGTGAGCGTCACGCGCCCGGACGTCGCGTCGTCCGCGCCGCCCTCGTCGAAGCCCTTGATGTTCAGCGCCCCGGGGGCCGCCACGACGAAGACGACGCCGATCAGGACGACCGCCACGAGGGCGCCGAACGCCTTCCAGGGACCGAACCGCAGCCCGCCGAGGACGGCGAGGCCGGCCAGGAGCGCCAGGAAGCTCGTCTGGGAGTACGTCGTGATCAGCGCGCCGAGGAGGACCGCCAGCAGCACGCCGGCCACGGCGACCGTCCGCCCCTTGGCGGTCCACAGCATCGCGGCGGCGATGCCGAGCATCACGAGCGCGAGGAAGCGCCCGTAGATGTTCGGGTCGAAGAAGAGCGAGTTGACCCGGAAGACGTCGTCGATCTGGTTCGACGCGATCACGCGCGGGTTCAGCAGCACGTGGTGGGTGGCCGCCTCGTAGAACCCGACCGCCGCGAGCGCGAGCGCCACCACGACGACGATCCCGAACGCCTTCGCGGCCGGGCGGGTCGTCCACGGCACGGTCCGCAGGACGACGAAGAGCAGCGCGAACGGGACGTAGAAGAACGCGATCTGCTCGACCGCCTTGCTCGCGTCGTCCGACCACCAGCTCTGCGCCGCGTAGAGGACGACGAAGAGCAGGAGGACGACGTCCGCCGCGCCCGGGCGCCGGTCCGTCGAGGGCTCGTCCGGGTCGGCCGTCGCGCGCTCCCACGCCCACGCGAGCGCCGCGGCGCCCGTGACGAGGTAGAGCGGCAGGAGCAGGTTCACCGGCTGGCCGTCGCCGAGGTCCAGGGGCACGCGGAACGGCAGCACGAACGCCACCGCGAGCGGCACCGCGGCGGGCCACCGGCGGAACGCCCAGGCCCCGGCGCCGAGCACCGCGAGCCCGCCGAGGACCGCGACGGCGAGGACGGGCGGGGAGTCGCGGAGCCGCTCGACGGGCCCGGTGTCCCAGACCTGCTCGAGCAGGATGATCGGCGCGCCGACGAGGGCGACGCCCATCGCGCCGGCCCGCGCGTTCGGGGACCGCAGGAGGAGTGCGAGGGCCGCCGCGAGGGCGACGGCGGTCAGCGCGAGAGCAGTCGCCACGTGCTCTCCAGGAGCTCGGAGGTGTCGGGGTCGGTGCCCAGCCGCGACGCGAACGCCGGCAGGCCGGTGCGGATCGCGAAGCCGTCGCCGATCTTCACGGCCGCGATCAGGACGTGGTCGCCCTGGTCCACGGCGGACGCGACGACGGTGTTCTCGCCGACGTCCTCGAGCGGCCAGCCGACGGGGTAGCCCTCGAAGCGGCCGTCCGTGCCCTGGAAGAGCCCGACGTCGTCCTTGTCGTTCTGCGGCGGCCCGTCGAGGCGGACGGCCCCCTGGCTCGTGAGGCCGACGGCGTTCTCGGCCGTGAACGGGCTGGGCGCGCGCAGGACCGAGGTCGGCTCGTCCCGTCGGCTGAGCGTCACGGAGCGCCGCAGGCCCGTCGGGTCCAGCCCGGCGACGGTGCCGCCGCCGCGCACGAACTCGCGCAGCGACGTGGCGACCGCGGGCGTCGTCCAGCGGTGCTCGCCGACGAGCAGCACGCCGCGGTGCCCCTCGATCTTCGGCCCCTCGCCCCGGGCGAGCGCGAGGTCGGTCGTCAGCTCGAAGCGCTTGCGGTGCCGGGCGAGCCAGGCCATCGTCGGCTCCTCGGCCGTCCGGAAGCCGCGGGGCAGGCTCGAGAGGACGCGGGGGGTGCGCACGCGGCTCGCGCGGCTCTCCTCGGGCCCGTTCAGCGTGTTGGCCAGGCCGTCGCCGTCGTCGTCGAGCGGCTCGAGGCCCTGCCAGGTGACGGCGGGCAGCACCACGAGGACGCGCTGCTCCCGGCTGTCGGCGGCCAGCGCGGGCACCTCGACGCGGCGACCGCCGGCGGACACGGCCAGCCGGTAGAGCGCCCCGCGCGCGGACTTCGTCCCGACCTTCAGGACGGTCGCGCTGCTCGTGCCGCGGTCGACGGGCCGGCGCGTGCCGACGCGGCGGAGCACCCAGTCGTAGCGCTTCCCGCGCGCGTCGACGAAGAACGTCAGGCGGTTGCCCGAGGTGACGGGCGCCGGGTTGGCCTGGACGCCGACGTCGCGGACGGTGATGCCGCCGCGCCCGCGCATCCGGCCGTCGTCCTCCGCGGCGGGCAGCAGGTCGGTCCCGGTGCCGCGGGGGCCGCAGCCGCGGACGCCCGCGCGGTCGCGCACGCAGACCTGCACGACGTACGTGCCGGCCGGGGCGCGCGAGCCGTCCTCGAGCCGACCGTCCCAGGTGGCCCGCGCCTCGATGCCGCGGGTGACCCGCGGGCCGCCCCGGACGTCGCTGAGCAGCACGCCGTCCGTGTCGCGCTCGACGTCGGTGACCCGCAGCTCGCGGACGACCTCGGGGGTGCCGGGGCCCGTCCGCACGACGCGGGCGGTCGGCTCCCAGCCGCGCAGGCGCAGGGTCGCGACGACGGGCCGGCCGTCGACGGTCGGCAGGATCGCGGGGCCGCGGCCGGGCTCGGCGCCCTCCGTCGCGACGCTCAGGACCCGCGGGCGCGGGGCCTCCGTGCGCAGCTGGAACGAGCGGGCGCGGTAGACGATGCTGCGGCCCTCGTCCTCCAGCACGACCTTCAGGCGGTAGGTGCCGTCCGAGGCGAGACGGTCGTCGTCGTCGCGGCCGTTCCAGACCAGGCGGTTGCGGCCGTAGTCCCTCGTGCCCAGGTCCTCGGCCAGCGTCCGCACGGTCTGGCCGCCCTGGTCGACGACCTCGACGGTCACGGGCTGCCCGCGCTTGACCGCGAAGTAGATCGCGAGGTTGTCGCGCCGGCCGTCGCCGTCGGGCGAGAACGCCTCGGAGAAACGCACGGACTGCAGCACCGCCGGCTGGTTCTTCAGCCGCTGGGCGACGAAGAACGACGCGACGGTCGCGACGCAGAGGAGGCCGAAGACGACGCGGGCGGCGCGGGTCACAGGGCCTCGAGGTGGACGTTGGCGACGGCCTCGTGCGTCGGCTGGGCACCCTTGAAGTGGCCGAGCAGCAGGCGGATGACGTTGCCGTGGCAGACGACGAGCGTGACGTCGCCGGGGCCCTCGGCCTCCCGGGCGTCCTCGATCGCCGGGACGACGCGGGCGAGCTGGTCGGCGAACGTCTCGCCGCCCGGCGCGCCGAACGCCGGCTCGAGCGCCCGGAAGCGGTCGTAGGCGTCCTGCCCGTCCGTGGCGATCACGTCGGCGTAGGTGCGGTCGGTCCAGTCGCCCGTGTCCGTCTCGGCCAGGCGCGGGTCGACCTCGGGCGCGAGCCCCAGCCGGGAGGCGACGATCGCGGCGGTCTCCATCGCGCGGGTCAGCGGGCTGGCGACCATCCGGGTGACGTCCCCGCGGGCGACGACGGCGTCGGCGAGCGCGAAGGCCTCCGTGCGGCCGTGGGCGTCCAGGGGCACGGGACCGCGGCCCTGGAAGCGGCCCTCGTCGTTGTACGCGGTGCGTCCGTGGCGGGCGAGCAGGATCATGCGGCGTTCTGTCCTTCGACGACCGGCGGGCGGGTCCTGCCCGGCCGGCCTGCGGTCGGGACGGTCGTCCCTCCCGCGGGTGGGCGGCCGCGCTCCGGACCGACCCGGGGCGGCGCGCTCCGCGGGACCCTACGGAACCGTGGTCCCGCCGGTGCCGTCGGTGCCGTCGACCGCGCCGCCCGTGCCCAGGTCCGTCGTGTCGGGCGTCTGGAGCTGGCTGGTGCTCGTGCTCTGCGGCGTCGTGGTGGACGTGCCGCCCGTCGTGCCCGGGGTCGCGGGGGTCGCGGTGCCGCCGTCCGGCGTCGACGTCGTGCCGTTCGTGCCGGGCGCACCCGCCGGCGGGTTGGCCCGGGCGTAGTCGGCGCCGACGATGACGACGACCTTCTGGCTCGGCGCGCTGGCCCGGACGTCGGTCGTCATCCGGCGGACCACGGTGTTCGTGACCCGGAGCTTGAGGAACCGCGCGATGTCCTGGGCCGCCGCGCGGTTCTGCGAGACGGACTCGTCCCCGACCGTGCGGTACTGGACCGTGGTGGTGGCGGAGCTCTGGTTCGCACCGCCGATCGTGAAGTTCGCGGCCTCGCCCATCGGGAAGCGGAACCGCTCCTCGATCGAGTCGCTGACGTCCTTCGCCAGGCCGCCCGAGCCCGACGCGTTCAGGACGATCGTCGTCATGTCGGCGCGCTGGTAGCGCGGGGCGGCGGGCTGCGTCGCCGTCGAGGAGGTGGCGGAGGGACCCGCCTCGGTGCTGGTGCCCGGACCCTCGTCCGACCCGCCGATGACGCCGAACGCGAAGAGCAGCGCGAGCAGCACGACGAGCCCGACCGCGGCCACGCCGATGATCTGGCCGATCGATCGCTGGGGTGCGTCGCCGCTGCGGTCGCGCTCGCGGGCGGTCGCGGCGGCGGCGCCCGCGGCGGTCGCCGCACGGGGACCGCCGGCGGTGGACGCCGACGGGATGACGCGCGTGGGCGGGGCCGCGCCGGGGGGCGTGGGCCGGGGCGGGGTCGACCGCGCGGC
>WLOB01000410.1 GCA_009699505.1 Actinomycetota bacterium
CGTCCGAGGCCGGCCACAAGAACGCCGAGGACTCCCTCCGCATCCACGGCGGCTTCGGCTTCTCGAAGGAGTACGAGATCGAGCGCATCTACCGCGACGCGCCGCTGCTCCTGATCGGCGAAGGCACCAGCGACATCCAGCGCATGGGCATCGCCAAGGGCCTCCTCAAGCGCTACGCGATCTGACGCGGGTGGGGTGGAGCATCGAGGTCCGACTGGCGCTGCATCCACGACACGCTGTACCCGATGTTTCTCGCCGCCTCCTCGTTCTGCCCGACGTCGGAGGATGCGTCGCGCCGCCACTGCTCGGCCGCCGATATCGCCGACGGGCACGTCCACGTACAACCTACGACCCGGCCCTCCACGGATCCGACGGCGGCCGGAGCGTGGAGCATCGACCGCGGACCCACGATCGACGTGTGGGCCGCGGCGTCCGGCGCCTCGGCGGCACTCGCCCGAGGCAGAGCCCTCCCGCACGACCGCCCAGGGGACCTGAGCGCCAAGCAGTCGTCTCGCCGCGTGCACCCGCGTCGCGAACCACGTATGACGTGCCCGCAGCGCGGTCCTCGCGGCCCCGACGCACCGCCCCGCACCGTCCGTCGAATCACGACACCAGCCGTCGCCGGTTCACGGCCGACCACACCAGCAACAGAGGAGCATCGATGAAGATCAACGGAGCAGGGGCGATCGTCTTCGGCGGCGCATCGGGTCTCGGGGAGGCGACCGCCAGGCGCCTCGCCGCCGAGGGCGCGCACGTGGTCGTCGCCGACCTCGCGGAGGAGCGTGCCGAAGCGCTGGCGACCGAGATCGGCGGGGTCGGCGTGCGCACGGACGTGCTGGACGAGCAGTCCGTGCAGGAGGCGGTGACCCGGGCGGGCGAGGCTCCCCGCGGCCTGCGGATCTGCGTGGTCTGCGCCGGTCTCGGGACGCCGTCCAAGCTGCTCGGGCGGGACGGGCCGACGCCGTTTGCGACGTTCCAGTCCGTGATCGGCGTCAACCTGCTGGGCACGATCAACGCGCTGCGGCTCTCGGCGGCGGCCATCGCGGCGGGGGAGCCCGACGAGGATGGAGAGCGCGGCGTCTGCGTGCAGACCGCATCCGTCGCGGCGTTCGACGGACAGATCGGCCAGGTCGCCTACTCGGCCTCCAAGGGCGGCGTCGCGGGCATGACCCTGCCGATCGCCCGAGAACTCGCCGCCCATGCGATCCGGGTCGTGACGATCGCGCCGGGCCTCTTCCAGACGCCGATGCTGGCGGGCCTGCCGCAGAAGGCGCAGGACGCGCTCGCCGGCACGGTCCCGCACCCGGCGCGCCTCGGCCGGCCCGCGGAGTACGCCGACCTCGTGGAGCACATCGTGACCAACCCGATGCTCAACGGCGAGGTCATCCGGCTCGACGGCGCCCTGCGGATGGCGCCCCGATGACCCCCTCGACCGTGATCCTCGGCGCGGCGCGGACCCCGTTCGGGCGGTTCGGCGGGGCGCTCAGCACCGTCCCGGCGGTGCAGCTCGGGGCGACGGCCATCGCGGCGGCGCTGGAGCGGGCCGGGGTCGCCCCCGACGCCGTCGACCACGTGATCATGGGCCAGGTGCTGCAGGCCGACCAGGGCCAGGTGCCCTCGCGGCAGGCCCAGATCGGCGCGGGCATCCCGAAGGAGGTCTCCTCCGAGACCGTGAACAAGGCGTGTGCCTCCGGGCTCCGCGCCGTGTCGCTGCTGGACCAGGCGATCCGCGCCGGGGACGTCGAGGTCGGCGTCGGCGGGGGCATGGAGTCGATGTCACGCGCGCCCTACCTGCTGCCGCACGCACGCGCCGGCCAGCGCATGGGCCACGGCCGGATGCTCGACGCGATGCTCCGCGACGGGCTGACCAACGCGTTCACCGGCCGACAGATGTTCGAGGAGGCGACCGAGGTCGGCGACGAGCTCGGCCTCGAGCGCGCGGAGCTGGACCGCTGGGCCCTGCGCTCCCACGAGCGGGCGCTGACGGCCATCGACGCCGGGACCATGGCCCAGGAGATCGTGCCGGTGAGCGTCCCGGGCCGCCGCGGCGAGACCGTGGTGGACACCGACGAGGCGCCGCGCCGGGGGACCTCCGCCGACGGGCTCGCCGCCCTCGGGGGCCTCGTCTCGCCGGGCGCCTCGCACACCGCCGGGAACTCCCCGGGCGTCAACGACGGGGCGGCGGCGGTCGTCGTGGCGTCCGCCGACCGGGCGGCCTCGATGGGACTCCGGCCGCTGGCGGCGATCATCGGCCACGCGCAGTCGGCCAACGAGACCCACAAGATCACGACGACACCCGCGAGCGCGATCCGCCGTGCCCTGGCGCGGACCGGCCTGACGACCTCGGACGTCGACCTGTGGGAGATCAACGAGGCGTTCGCGTCGGTGACCCTGCACACCGTGCGCGAGCTCGGGCTCGACGAGGACCGCGTCAACGTCGACGGGGGCGCGGTCGCGCTCGGGCACCCGATCGGTGCGTCGGCGGCGCGGATCATCGGCCACCTGGTGCTCGAGCTGCGCCGCCGCGGCGGCGGCGTCGGCTGCGCGGCGATCTGCTCCGGCGGCGGGCAGGGGGACGCGCTGCTCGTGCGGGTCGAGGGCCCGGCGTGAGCGGCCCCCTGACCGGCGTCCGGATCGTCGAGCTCGCAGGCCTCGGGCCCGCGCCGTTCGCCGCGATGCTGCTCGCCGATCTCGGGGCCGACGTGGTGCGCATCGACCGGATCGACGCCGCGGAGCGGCGCAGCCCCGCCGGTCTGGAGCTCACGGTGCTCAATCGCGGTCGCCGGTCGGTCGCCGTCGACCTCAAGCACGCGGACGGCGTCGAGACGGTGCTGTACCTCGTCGAGCGCGCCGACGCCCTGATCGAGGGATTCCGGCCTGGCGTGGTGGAGCGCCTCGGGCTTGGGCCGGCGCAGGCGCTGGCCCGCAACCCGCGCATCGTCTTCGGGCGGATGACCGGATGGGGACAGGACGGCCCGCTCGCGGCCGCCGTCGGTCACGACATCAACTACGTCGCCCTCAGCGGAGCCCTGGCGGCCATCGGCCCGGGCCCGGACGGAGCGCCGGTGATCCCGTTGAACCTCGTAGGGGACTTCGGTGGGGGCTCCCTCTACCTCGCGCTCGGGATCGTCAGCGCGATCCTCGAGGCGCGGACCAGCGGTCGAGGCCAGGTCGTCGACGCCACGATGGTGGACGGCGCCGCGAGCCTGATGACGGCGTTCTTCGGGATGCATGCGGCCGGCGCGCACAGCACGTCGCGCGGCTCGAACGTCCTCGACGGCGGCGCGCCGTTCTATGCGGTGTACCGGACGAGCGACAACCGGTGGGTCGCGGTCGGAGCGCTGGAGCCACCGTTCTACGCTGCCCTGCTCCGCCTGCTGAACCTCACCGGCGACCCGGTCTTCGCCGATCAGCACGACCGCGAGGCGTGGCCGGAGATGCGAACGGTCCTGGCGCGGACCTTCGCCGGGCGGACACGTCAGGAGTGGTGCACCCGGCTCGAGGGCACCGACGCGTGTTTCGCCCCGGTCCTGGATCTCGACGAGGCTCCGCATCATCCGCACAACCGAGCTCGTGGCGTCTTCGTCGATGTCGACGGGACCATGCAGCCGGGCCCTGCGCCGCGGTTCTCGCGGACGTCGTGCGCGCCGCCTACGGCAGCACGTGGACCGGCCGCGGACACGGTGGCGGCGCTGCGGGACTGGGGCATCGGCGAGGAGCGGGTCGCGCATCTCCTCGCGGACGGCGTCGTCCGCCAGACCGCCTGACGACGCCGGGCCGGCCCGCAGGCGCGGCGGGTCGGCGCCCGCCGGGCTACCGCGGCGCGGTGGACGTGTGGGCCTCGTCCTTCTGCAGGTGGCGGCTGATGACCATCCGCTGGATCTGGTTCGTGCCCTCGAAGATCTGCATGATCTTCGCCTCGCGCATGAACCGCTCGACCGGGAAGTCCGTCGTGTAGCCGGCGCCGCCGAGGACCTGGACGGCGTCGGTGGTGACGC
>WLOB01000411.1 GCA_009699505.1 Actinomycetota bacterium
CCCACCCTTTATCCCTCCCCCGCCCCGGGTTCCGATGCTGCCGCATCGGCCGTCGCTGCCGCGCCGCCGGTCGGGCTTTCGATTTCGGATCAGATCTGGACGAAGTTCCCCGACCTCCTGGTCGGCATGTCGACCAAATCCGACCGCAGCGTGCGGACTTGGATCGGCAAGTTGCTCTCGAAATACCGGGCTGAGGACGTGCTGCCCGCCCTGCAGGCGGCGGTCGACGCCAGGACCGGCGATCCGTTCGGCTACGCGACCCGCGTCCTGAACCCCGCCCCGACGAAGCAGGCGATGAAGGGGCGCAGCCCCTCCGCCCAGGATCTCTGGGCCGCCGACGCCATCGAAGCCCACCAATCCCGCCAGCGAGGCCGCCATGACACAGGCCCTTTTGAAGCCAGCCCAGAACGAGACGCGCCTGCCGGCGATCTCGGGTGGGATACCGGTCGCTCCGGCGCGGACGGCGGCGCTGATTGGCTACCTGCACAACAGCCTCGAGCCGATCCCCGGCAACTTCCGCCGCTACGCCTTGTCGGGAGCAAATGAGCCGACGCCCGAGCAGCGCGCGCTGCTGGTGGCCAGGCGGCAGGAGATCGACGACGGTCTTGCCGGCGCTGACGAGGTCACGGTCCGCGAGCAGGTCGGAATCCTCCGTTCCAGCATGGCCACGAGCCAGATCAGCCCGGAAGCGATGAAGCTGGCCCGCCAGGGCTTCATCATGGTGTTGGGCCGCTATCCCGCTTGGGCAGTGGTCGAGACAGCCATGCGCTTTCTCGACGGCCGGGCGGGCAACAAGGTCTACGCACCGACCGCTGCCGAGATGGCCGAGGTCTGCCGCGCCCTGATCTCCGAGCCGCTGGCGGAGCGGGCCCGCATCAACGCCATCCTCGATGCCGAGGTCTACCACCTGCCGACGGAGGCCGAGCGGGCTGAGGTCGCGCGGCGGCACGAGGAGTTCGTGAGGGAAGCGGCGAAGGCCGCGGATCCGCGGCGCATGCGGGTGGGCGAGGAGCCGGCCGGAGCCGAAGCGATCGAGCGCGCCGCGGCAGAGCGGCGGCTGGCTGAGTTGCAGGCCGAAGCTGAGCGGAGCGCCGCCGGATCGGACGGCGCCGTGGAGCCGGCATCGGCAGGCCAGGACGAGGAGTCGTCGCAGTGATCTGCCCGAAGTGCTCCGCCGATACCCGGGTGATCGACAGCCGGCCCCATCAGGACGACACGCGCGTCTTCCAGCGCAGGCGTGTCTGCACGGGCTGTGGCCATCGCTTCCCGACCTGGGAGAGCACCATTGACGTCGCGGCCCAGCGCGCTCGGCAGCGTCAAGCGCAGGCGACCTACAAGACGCGGATGGATCCGGCCGTCAGGGCGGCACGCATCGCCCGCAGCAATCTGCGCCGCGACGCGAAGGTCGAGGCCGCTGAGACAGGGCGCCCGCTCGAGGACGTCCTGCGCGCCTGGGACATCAAACCGGCGGCGAGAGCCAAGCCTGCAAGCAGGCCCCGCCGCCGTCCAACCCCTCGCTGCAACGAGGGATCAGCGACCACCCCGAACCTTGAGAGAACGCGATGACCGAGATGAGCCATAGCACCCCCGGACTGCCGATCGCCAACGGCGCCGTCGGTGAGGCGCAGACCATGTCCACGCTGGAGGTCGCCGAGCTGACTGGCAAGCGGCACGACCACGTCATGGTCGACGTCCGCAACATGCTGTTCCAGCTTGGAAAAGGAGACCCGGAATTTCGGGGCTCCTATCGGACGGCCCAAAACAAGGAGGCGCCCTGCTACCACCTCCCGCAGCGCGAGTGCCTGATCCTGGTCTCGGGCTACTCGATCCCGATGCGGGCGAAGATCGTCGACCGATGGCAGGAACTGGAGCGGCGGGAGCAGGCGCCCGCGATCGATCTCAACGACCCGGCGGCGCTCCGCGGCCTCCTCCTCACGCACACGGAGAAGGTGATTGAGCTGCAGGGCCAGATCGCGGCCCAGGCGCCGAAGCTTGAGGCCTACGCCCGCATTGCCGAGGCGGACGGCTCGCTCTGCATCCGGGATGCGGCGAAGGCCCTGCAGGTCCGCCCGATCGACCTGACGAAACACCTGATCGCCAACTCCTGGATCTACAAGCGCGTCGGCTCGAAGGAGTGGAGCGCCTATCAGCCGAAGCTCGCGCAGCTCCTGCTTCGGCACAAGACGGCGACGATCCCGCATGAGGACGGGCACGACCGCATCCGGACGCAGGTCCGCGTGACGCCGAAGGGGCTGGCGCGCCTCGCCGAAGAGATGGTGGCGGCATGAGCGCCCCCACCTTCGCCCGCCCGTCGGCCGAGGTCGGTTCACCCGAGTGGCGCGCTGCGCTGTTCGGTCAGGCCGTCGCCTACAGCGCCCACCTGACCGGCCCGATCTGCCCCTACGTGCTTGGGCTGCACCTGCGTTCCATCCTCGGCCTGCCCGAGGAAGAGTGCGGCGGCGAGATCTTGGACGCCACCGTGATGCTGATCCGGTCCGGCCTCTTCACGATCAACACCGTCGAGCCCGGCACCGGCGCCTTCTGGTTCGGCGGGGACACCAAGCTCACTGCGACCCGGCTGACCACGGGCTACGTCTACGGCGAGCCCGGTGAGCCGGCGGAAGAAGACGGCGAGGCAGACGATGCCGCCTGACGCCCTGGTCTGCCTCCTGTCCGGCAAGCGCATGCGCTGCTCGACCGAACAAGCGCTGCAGGACGACATCGAGATCGTCCTCGCCGCTGCGGGCGCCTCCTACATCCGCGAGCACTACCTCGGCGCCAAGACCGGCCGCATCGATTTCATGGTCGGCAACACCGGCCTCGAGATCAAGGTGAAGGGCGACGCGCGGGACATCCACCGCCAGTGCGTCCGCTACTGCGAGCACCCGTCCATCGATGTGCTGGTGCTCGCCACCACGCGACCGGTGCGCCTGCCGGCCCTCTCCAAGCCCGTCTTCATCCTCGACCTTTCGCGAGCATGGCTATGAGCGCCGCCCTCTCCTTGGCTCCCGCCGATCCCGCGCCTGCCCGCACCTACGGCACCCTGGCGCTCGACCGCGAGGGCAGCGCTTGGGTCCTCGACGGCATGGACCCTCACGTCGCGATCCGGCTCAAGGGTGCATTCCCGAAGGTGCCAAAGACTGGCACGCAGCCGTTCCGCTTCGCCGACACGCCCGAGTCCTGCGCCGATCTGGCGTGGTTCCTAGCGCGCTACCCCATGCAGATGCTGCCGAGCGATGGGGCGGCCCTCGACGCCGGCCGCTGGCGGTTCGAGGCGGACATCGCCGAGGCGGAGCGGCTCTTCCTGCCCAGCTACGCGCCGCAGCCGTTCACCGGCTTCCGTGACGGCCTCGCCCCGTACCCGATGCAGGTGCAGGCGATCGACCTCGCGCGCCTCAAGGGCCGACTGCTGCTCGGCGACGACCTTGGGCTCGGCAAGACGACAGTGGCGCTGGGCGCGATCCTTGATCGGCGGTTCCTACCGGCCGCCGCCGTCGTGCAGAGCCACCTCGGCATCCAGTGGCTTAAGCGGGCGGTGCAGTTCACCAACCTGCGGGTCCACCTGATCGCCGGCAACACGCCCTACGACCTGCCGGAGGCCGACCTCTACATCTTCCGATACTCGAACCTCGCGAAGTGGGCCGACGTCCTCGATGCGGTGCGATTCCCCACCGTGATCTACGACGAGATCCAGGAGCTGCGTACCGGGGCGAAATCGGAGAAGTACAAGGGCGCGCAGGTGCTCAGCCGTCACGCCTCGGCGCTGCGCCTCGGGCTCTCGGCCTCGCCCGTCTACAACTACGGCGACGAGATCTTTCCCATCATGGAGTTGATCGAGCCGGGCGCGCTCGGCTCCTGGGGCGAGTTCACCCGCGAGTGGTGCGACCACAACGGCCGGCGCTACGTCGTGAAGGATCCGGACGCCCTCGGCACGTACCTGCGCGAGCAGCACCTCATGCTGCGCCGGGTGCGCGG
>WLOB01000412.1 GCA_009699505.1 Actinomycetota bacterium
CCGCCTCTCCCGCCTCCACGGCGCGGGCGGCCTCCTCGCCGCGGCGGACGTGGCCCGCGACGGCGGTCTCCAGCCGGGCGAGGTCCCGCTCGCGGGCGGGGAGGGCCTCCTCGGCCTCGCGCAGCTCCTGCAGCCCGGCCGCCTGCTCGCCGAGCCCGCGGGCGACGGACGCCCAGCGGGTCGGGTCCTCCAGCAGCTCGGGGTCCTCGAGCGCCTCGACGTAGCGCCGCGCCTTCGTCAGCTCGGTCGCCGCGTTCTCGGCCGCGGCGCGGGCCGCGCGGTCGCCGTTGAGGTACGGCAGCAGCGGGGCGGCGGCGCGGTGGGCGGCGAGCTCCGCGGCGAGCTTGTCGCGGCCGGCGCGGTGCTCCCCCACCTTGCGCAGCTCGGCCTCGGCCCTCCGCCGCCGGTCCTGGCGCTCGGCCAGGGCGCGGGCGGCGGTCGCGGCGGCCTCGGCCTGCGCCCGCTCGGTCTCCGCCCGGGCCCGCCGGGCCTCCGCCTCGGCCGCCGCGGTGGCCGTCCGTGCACGCTCGGCTGCGATCCACGCGCGGACCTCGTCGACGGTCGCGGGGGCGTCGCCGCAGAGCAGGGGCACCTCGCCGTCGGCCTTCCACGCGCCGGCGGCCGCCGACAGGGTGCGGTCGGCGTCGACGCGCGCGGCCTGCACGCCGGCGCGGGCCTCCCGAGCGCTGTCCTGGAGCCAGTACTCGATCTTCGAGAAGCGCTCCGCGTCGAACAGGCGCTCCAGGACCTGCTGCCGGGCCTTCGCGTCCGCGCGCAGGAACGTCGCGAACGCCCCCTGCGGCAGCATCACGACCTGCAGGAACTGCTCCGCGGTCATGCCCAGGAGCGGGTCGAGCTCGTGGCGGACGTCGGGGATCTTGGCGGCCACCGCGGTCCAGCCCTCGCCGTCCTGCAGCTCGAGCTTGGCCGTCGCGCCCTCCTGCACCGGGGCGCCGCCGCCCCGCAGCGGCGGCCGCTCGTGCTTCGGCGACCGGGTCACGCGGATCCGGCGACCGCCGACCGTCGCCTCGAGGACGACGCGCGGGGTGGCGTCCGGGGCGCGGTGGTCGCTCCCCAGGCGCCCTTCGCCCCGGGCACCGGGGACCTCGCCGAACAGGGCGAAGCACACGGCGTCCAGGACGCTCGTCTTGCCCGCGCCGGTCGGGCCGGAGAGGAGGAACAGCCCCGAGGACGAGAGCGCGTCGAAGTCGACCTCCTCGCGGCCGCCGAACGGCCCGAACGCCTCGACGGTCAGCCGGTGCAGGCGCATCAGTCGTCCTCCCCGCGGTGCACGGACTCGGCGGCGGCGCGCAGCAGCGGCACCTCGTCCTCGCCGGCGGGCTCGCCGCGCACGTCGGCCACGAACCCCTCGAGCACCTCGAGGTCGCTGCGTCCCCGGATGCGGTCGCGGGCGACGGTGGCGGCGGCGAGCTCGCCCTCGGGCGCGTGCTGCAGGACGAGCACCTGCGGGAACCGCGCGCGCAGGCGCTCCATCGGGCGCGCGGGCAGCAGCGCGTCCGTCAGGACCACCTCGACCCAGGCGTCCTCGGACTCGTGCTCGGCGTGGGCCTCGTCCGCGAGGAGCTCGTCGAGCGTGCCACGCAGGCGGACGAGCCGGAACGGTGCCGGCACGGGGACGAAGCGCACGGTGCTCGACCCGTCCGCGTCGAGGTCGACGATCGCCGTGCTCTTCGCGGCGTCGGCCTCCGTGAAGGAGTAGGGGAGGGGGGACCCTGCGTACCGGACGGCACCCGGGTGCTCCCCGTCCGGCCGGGGGGCCCGGGCGTCCGCGCCGTCGCCCGCCGTGGACGGGGCCGTGGCGTCCGAACCTGCCGCGGCCGGCCCCTCCGCCGCCGTCGACGGCTCCGTCGCCGCGGCCGGTCCCGCGACGGCCGATGCCGTTCCGGTCGCCTCCGCCGCGGCCGGCGCTTCGGCCGACGACGCCGCCGGCTCCGGCGGCCCCAGGGCGAAGAGCCCGCCGAGCTCGACCTGCGCCTCCGCCGAGATCGCGTCGGCCGGCGTCGGGGGCACGACGGGCGTCCGGTCCACCGGGTCGGGCGCGGGGTCGTCGCCCCCGTCGCCCCCGGAGGCCGCCCCGACGGCGTGGGGCCGGTGCAGGTGCCCGAGGGCCACGTAGTCCGCGCGGGCGAAGACCGACGCCGGGACGGTCTCCGCGCCGCCGACGGAGATGTCGCGCTCGGACTCCGACGCCTCGCCGCCCTGCACGAACGCGTGGGCGACGACGACCGCGCGGGCCCCGTCCCGCCCGTCGAGGTCCGCCCGGACGCGGTCCATCGCCGCCCCGATCACGGCCTCGTGCGAGCGCTCGTCGACCCCGAGCGGCCCGCGGGCCAGGTCCGGGTCGAGGTACGGGATGCCGTAGATCGCGACGGGACCGTGCTCGTCGTGCAGCACCACCGGGTCGCCCGACCGGGTCGGGTCCGTCCGCAGGTGCACGCCGCCGGCGGCGATCAGCTCGGCCGCGAAGCCCAGGCGCCCGGCCGAGTCGTGGTTGCCCGAGACGACGACGACGGGGGCGACCTCCGCGAGCCGGCGCAGGGCGTCGCCCGCCACGCGCACGGCCTCCACGGGCGGCAGCGCGCGGTCGAACACGTCGCCCGCCACCAGCACGACGTCGACCTCCTCCGCGCGCGCGACGTCCACGAGGTGGTCGACCACCGCGCGCTGGGCGTCGAGCAGCGGGAGGCGGTGGAGGGTCCGCCCGAGGTGCCAGTCGGCGGTGTGCAGGAGCCGCATCGGATCGACGACGGTACGCCCCGCGCCGGACGGCGGCCGGACCTTCGCGACCCGCGGTAGGGGCGCCGGGGCGCACCGGGCGGCCGGGCCCCTGCACGTCTTGCCGCGGTGCCGGCGGTTCCCCTACGATCGCGCGTATCGCCGACTTCCCGGACAACGACCACGACGGCCCCGTGCCGCCCCGGGAGCCATCGGCGATCGACGCCCTGCCCGGCGTCGCACGGATCGCCACGCGCGGCTCCGTGCAGGCCGCCTCCTGGGGGGCGCGGACGTCCGTGCGCACCGGCATCGGCATCGCCCGCCGCCTGCCGTTCGGCGGCGTCGCCCTGAAGGTGGCCGAGGAGGCCGCCGACCAGGCGCGCCACACCGCCCGACGGATCCTCGGCGTCGACGAGGTCGAGCGCCGCGTGATGCGGATGGTCCCCGAGCGGGTGACGGAGGCCGGGCGCGCATGGTCGGCGGGGAGCCCGCTGGTCACCGGCCCGGTCCCCGGAGGCTCTCACGGCGACGACGCGGATCCCGAGCTCGAGCCGGGGCAGGTGCTGCAGGCGCGCGGCGCGGGGCTGCTCGCGCAGGCCGCCGACGTGCGCTTCGAGGAGGCCACCCACCCCGCCTACGGGCGGATCCTCGACGAGCTGACCCCGGACGAGGCCCGGATCCTGCGGCTCATGGCGACGAAGGGCGCGCAGCCCGCCGTCGACGTCCGCACGGGCCGTCCGCTGCGCATCGGTTCGGAGATGATCGCCGCCGGGCTCACCGTCATCGGCGCCGAGGCCGGCTGCCGCTACGTCGAGCGGGTCCCGTCCTACCTGAACAACCTCTTCCGCCTCGGTCTCATCTGGTTCTCGCACGAGGAGCTGCACGACCTGCGCGGCTACCAGGTGCTCGAGGCGCAGCCCGAGGTCGGCGAGGCGATGAAGCGCGCCGGCCGCGCCGCCCGCGTCGTGCGCCGCTCCATCGCGCTGACGCCGTTCGGCGAGGACTTCTGCCGGATCTGCCTGCCGCTCGGCCCGCACGCCCGGGACGCCATCGGCGAGGCCGGCCCGGCGGCGACGAGCTCGCACGGCGTGCCGGCCGAGCCCTCCGGGGGCCTGGCCCGCCCGACTCACGACGCGGCGTCGTCGCGCGACCGGCGCTCCTCCTCCCGGTCGGCACCCGACCCCGTCGGTCCCGCCGCCCCCTCGGGCGGCCCGACGGGGTCGTCGGGC
>WLOB01000413.1 GCA_009699505.1 Actinomycetota bacterium
CAACCAGGGCCTCTACCAGGGCCCGACGCTGATCAACAACGTCGAGACCCTGACGGCGATCACCTACATCCTCAAGGTCGGCGCCGAGGCCTACGCGGCCATGGGCGTCGAGAAGTCGTCGGGCACGAAGCTCATCTCCGTCTCGGGCAACGTCCGCCGCCCGGGCAACTACGAGATCGAGATGGGCATGACGGGCCGGGACATCATCTACGGCCTCGCCGGCGGCATCGAGGAGGACCGCGAGGTCCTGCTGTGGTTCCCCGGCGGCTCGAGCTCCCCCGTCCTGACGAAGGACGACCTCGACCTGCCGTACGACTACGACTCGCTCGCGGGCGCCAAGACGATGCTCGGCTCCGGCGCGATCATCGTGGCCCACGACGGCAACTCCGTGGTCGACATCGCCGTGAAGACGGCGAGCTTCTACAAGCACGAGAGCTGCGGCAAGTGCACGCCGTGCCGCGAGGGCACGAGCTGGACGACGAAGATGCTCAAGCGCATCCAGTCCGGCGAGGCCACGCCGATGGACCTCGACGTCATCTCCTCCGTCTGCGAGCAGATCATGGGCAACTGCCTGTGCGTGCTCGGCGACGCGATGGCGATGCCGGTCGCGTCCATGGTCACCAAGTTCCGCCCGCACTTCGAGGCCCACATCGAGCAGGCGCGCGCGGCCAACGAGGCCCGCCTGCTCGCCGAGCTCCAGGCCCCGGGCAACGTCCTCCAAGGAATCGCCGCCGACTGATGCCGCGTCCCGAGATCGACCAGATCACGTTCACCGTCGACGGCCGCGAGGTCGAGGCGCCCGCCGGCACGATGCTCGCCGACGCCGCCAAGCTCGGCGACGTCGACATCCCGGTCTTCTGCTACGAGCCCAAGCTCGGCGCGCCCGTCGGCGCGTGCCGCATGTGCCTCGTCGAGATCGAGGGCATCCCGAAGCTCCAGACCGCGTGCTCCACGCCGGTCCGCGACGGCATGGTCGTCGACACGCAGAACCCCCGCGTGAAGGCCGCGCAGGAGTCCGTCGTCGAGTTCCTGCTGCTGAACCACCCGCTCGACTGCCCCGTCTGCGACAAGGGCGGCGAGTGCCCGCTGCAGGACATCTCGTTCGGCTGGGGCCGCGGCGAGAGCCGCTTCGTCGAGCCCAAGCGGCACTTCCAGAAGCCGGTCGAGCTCTCGCCGCTGATCGCGATCGACCGCGAGCGCTGCATCCTCTGCTACCGCTGCGTGCGCTTCTCGCAGGAGGTCTCCGAGGACTACCAGCTCGTCCTCCACGAGCGCGGTGCCGACACCTTCGTCGGCACGTTCGACGGGCACCCGTACGTCGCCCCGTTCTCGGGCAACATCATGGAGCTCTGCCCCGTCGGCGCGCTGACGAGCCAGGCCTACCGCTTCCGCGCCCGCCCGTGGGACATCGAGCAGTCCGGCTCGGTCTGCACGCTCTGCCCGGGCCAGTGCAACGTCTCCTACACCGTGCGCGACGACCGGGTCGTCCGCGTGCTGAACCGCCAGAACGACGACGTCGACGACGGCTGGCTCTGCGACCGCGGCCGCTTCGCGTACCAGTCGACCTACGTCGACGAGCGCGTCCAGGGCCCGATGGTCCGCCAGGACGGCCGCCTCGTGCCGGCCACGTGGGACCGCGCGCTGTCGACGGCCGCGGGCATCCTCGACGCCGCCGACGGCCGCGTCGGCGCGATCGCGGGCGGCAGCGCGTCCAACGAGGACGGCTGGCTCCTGCGCCGCCTGATGACCGAGGTCGTCGGCTCCCGCGACTTCGACCACCGCCCCGCGGGCGTGCTGTCGGCCGGCCTGCAGGCCGCGCTCGACGCGCCCGAGGCGCAGGCGACCGTCGCGGACCTCGAGTGGGCCCACGCGGTCCTCGTCCTCGACACGGAGCCCGTCGACGACATGCCCGTGCTCGACCTGCGCCTGCGCAAGGGCGTGCGGCGCAACGGCGTCCGCCTCGCGGTCGCCACGAGCCGCCCGTCGGCGCTGGACCCCAACGCCGAGCTCGCCGTCCGGTTCGCGCCGGGCGCGGGGGAGGCCTTCGTCTGCGCCCTGGACGCCGCGATCGGCGGCGTCGGCGACGTCGCCGGCCTGGCCGCCGCGGCGGGCGCGGACCGCGAGGCCGTCGAGGCCCTGGGCCGCATGCTCCGCGAGGCCGGCGAGGACGTCGTCGTGGTCTGGGGCGAGCGCCTGACGCACGCCGCCGACCCCGAGGCCTCCGCCAACGCCGCGCGGGCGCTGCTGAAGGCGTCGGGCCGCCTCGGGCTGCTCGACGGTCGTCGCGGCGCCGGCCTCCTGCAGGTCCCGACGGGCAGCAACGCCCGCGGCCTGCGCGAGCTCGGCGTCCTGCCGAACGTCGGTCCCGGCTACAGCGAGCCCGCCCAGGTCGGCCGCTCGTCGCGCGAGATCGCGGCGGCCGCCGCCGCCGGCGAGGTCGTCGCGCTGCACCTGCTGCACGTCGACCCCGTCGCGTCGTTCCCCGACCGCGCGCTCTGGAAAGCCGGCCTGGCCGGCGCCGCGGGCGTCGTCGCGCACGCCTCGTTCCTGACCGAGGGCGTGCTCGAGCACGCCGACGTCGTCTTCCCGTCCGAGGCCGGCGCGGAGAAGGAGGGCACCGTCACGCACCCCGACGGCCGCCTCCAGCGCCTGCGCCCCGCGGTCGGCAAGCCCGAGGGCACGCTGCCGACGTGGCAAGTGCTCTCGCACCTCATCACCGCGCTCGGCGGTCGCGCCACGGCGCTGACCTCGATGATGGTCACGAGCGAGATCGCCGAGGCGGTCCCGTTCTACGCCGGCATCACGCACGACGAGATCGGCGGCTTCGGCGTCCGCTGGCAGGAGCGCGAGGCGTCCGACGCCTTCCCCGCCGGCGACTCCGGGCCGTTCTCGCTGACCGCCCCCGTCGCCGCCGCGTCGCCCAACGGTGCTCTGCGCCTGGGCAGCTTCCGGTCCGTGTGGTCCTCGCCCGAGGTCGCCCACGCACCGGCGCTGAAGTTCCTGGCCCCGAAGCAGCGCGCCGAGCTCAACCCGGACGACGCCGCCGACCGCGGCATCCGCCACGGCCAGCGCGTCACCGTGACGGCGGACGGCACCTCGGTCTCGGCCACCGCGCACCTGCGCTCCGCGTCCCCGCGCGGCAGCGTCTTCCTCGAGACGGGTCTCGGCGACCAGAGCGCCACGGCGCTCCAGAGCACCGAAGCCACCGTCCCGTCGATGGTGACGGTGGAGACCGCATGATCCCGACCGTCGC
Organism: Actinomycetota bacterium; assembly: GCA_009699505.1. Classification (GTDB taxonomy): domain Bacteria; phylum Actinomycetota; class Thermoleophilia; order Solirubrobacterales; family Solirubrobacteraceae; genus Patulibacter. The sequence goes on from WLOB01000413.1 coordinate 3,254, forward strand.
CGCGCCGCTGGGCGCGGTCAACTACGCCGAGCCCTGGTGGGCGCAGATCATCAAGGGGTTCCTGATCTTCGCGATCGGGTTCTCCCTGGTGCCGCTGGTCCTCCTGTACGAGCGCAAGCTGCTCGGCCGCTTCCAGAACCGCCCAGGACCCAACCGCGTCGGCGTGTACGGCTCGCTCCAGCCGCTCGCCGACATCGGCAAGCTGCTCTTCAAGGAGCAGTTCAAGCCGCGCGGCGCGATCGGCTGGCTGTTCGTCGGCGCACCGCTGATCTCGATGGTCTTCGCACTGGCGACGTTCGCGCTGATCCCGTTCTCGGGCCGGCCGCTGGACGTCTTCGGCACGCCGATCGGGCTCTACGGCCTCGACTCCGACATCGGCCTCTTGGTCTTCTTCGCCTTCTCCGCCGTGGGCAGCTACGGCATCCTGCTCGGCGGCTGGGCGTCGGTCTCGAAGTACTCGTTCCTCGGCGCCATGCGCGCGGCCGCCCAGCTGATCTCGTACGAGGCGGCGCAGGGCCTGGCCCTGCTCGGCGTCGTGATGACGACCGGCTCGCTCTCGCTGTCGGCGATCGTCGACCAGCAGGGCGACCAGGGGATCTGGTTCCTGGTCCCGCAGATCGTCGGCGCGTTCATCTTCTTCCTCGCCACCCTGGCCGAGATCAACCGCACCCCGTTCGACCTGCTCGAGGCCGACTCCGAGCTCGTCG
>WLOB01000414.1 GCA_009699505.1 Actinomycetota bacterium
CGCCCTGCGGCTGCCGCGGGTGAGCACGCCGGCGGACCCCACGCCGCTCCTGACGGGCCCGCCGGCGACGTTGCAGGCGCTCGACCGGCCGGCGGGCTGGATCGCCGGCGCCCTGCGGGCCGCCGCGATCCCGCCGACCCTCCTGACGCCCTCGAGCCTCGACGTCGGGCTGCCCGACGGCACCACGCACCTCGTGCTCGGCCCCGGCGCGCTGCCGGACGGCGCACCGGGCGATGCGGCCCGGCGCACCGTGGAGCGCTTCGTCCGCGGCGGCGGGACCGTCGTGGCCCTCGGGGCCGCCGGCACCGGCGCGGCGTCCGCGCTCGGCGTCAGCGCCGTGCGGACCGTCCCGGCGCCCCGCCGCGGAGCGTTCGTCGTGCGCGCCCTCCCCGGCACCGACCCGGTCGGGCGCGCGCTCGGTCCGCGCACCGACGTGCTCGTGGCCGGCGAGCCGCCCCTCGTCGCGCCCGCCGGCGCCGCCGTCCCCCTGCGGGCCGCGTCCGGCCGGGCACTGGCCCCGTCGGGGGGCCGCGGTGCCGGCGAGGGGCTCGCCGGGCGCCCGCTCGTCGTGGACGAGCGGCTCGGGGCCGGGCACGTGCTGACGCTGAGCTTCTCCCCCGCGTTCCGCCGCCAGTCCGCGGCCGGGGAGCACGTGCTCCTCGCCCTGCTCCTCGCCGGGCGCTGACCGCCGGGCCGAGGACGGCGGCCGACCGCGCGAACGCGACGCGGCGGGCGCCCGGCACCGGGCGCGCAGGGCGCCCGCATCGGCCCGGGTCGTGGACGGCCGAGCCCGTAGGCTGGCGGCATGTCCGTCGCGGTCGTCACCGATTCCACGCACTACCTGCCCGCGGAGCTCGTGGCGGAGCACGGGATCCACGAGGTCAGCCTGTACGTCACCCGGGCCGGCGGCGCGGAGCGGGAGCTCGAGATCACCGACCTCGACGCCTTCTACGAGAGCCTGCGCGGCCAGGGGGACCTGCCGTCGACCTCGCAGCCGTCCCCGGGCGACTTCCTCGCGGTCTACGAGCCGCTGCTGGCGGCGGGCCACGACATCGTCTCGATCCACCTCGCCGGCGGGATCTCCGGGACCTACGAGGGTGCGCGCGCCGCCGCGGCGATCGCGCTGCAGAACGCCGGGCCGGGTGCCCGCATCGAGGTCGTCGACTCGCGCCTGGCGTGCGGCGCGCTCGGCTTCCCGCTGCTGGCGGCGGCCTCCGTCGCCAACGGCGGCGGCGACCTCGACGCCACGGTGGCCCGGACCCGCGAGACGATCGCGACGATGCAGCGCAAGTTCGTCTTCGCCGTCGACACGCTGGAGTACCTGCGTCGCGGCGGCCGCATCGGCAGCGCGCAGGCGTGGATCGGCGGGGCGCTGAAGATCAAGCCGATCCTCACCCTCGACGGCGAGATCACGCCGATCGAGAAGGTCCGCACGTCGCGGCGCGCGTTCGACCGGATGGTCGCCGTCGCCGAGGCGCTGAAGGCCGACGGGTCCGACGTCTGGTGCGTCCAGCACATCCAGGCGCCGTCTGAGGCCGCCCGGCTCGCGGCCGCCGCCCAGGAGGTCATCGGGACCCCGCCGCTCTTCGTCAGCGAGGTCGGCCCGGTGATCGGCGCGCACGTCGGTCCCGGGCTGCTCGGCGTCGGTGGCATCCCGACCCGGCTGATGCAGGCCTGACCCCGGAACGACCGCGACCCGCCGGTGGGCGGGTCGCGGAGCGGTTCCGGCGGCGCCGAGGCGCCGGGGACGGGCCCCGGCCGGGGCCCGTCGGTCAGCCGCGGCGGAGGAGGCCCGTCAGGCCCCCGATGCCGCCGGCCAGGACGAACCCGGCCACGGCGACGCCGATGACCGCGGCGCGCTGGTTGCGCCGGACGTGGCCGCGCCAGTCCGACAGCTCGGTGACGTCGCTCTTGAGGAGCTCGATCGAGTTCGTGAGCTCCTGGCGGTGCCCCTCGAGGGACGCGCGGATCTCGTCCGGCGTGCGGCTCGGGCTCATGCGGAGCCCCCCTTCTTCTCGTCGGCGGACTTCGGCACGGTGACCGCGGAGGGCCGACCGGTCGTGGCGACGCCGGGACCGGCGGGCGAGGCGCCCAGCGTCCGCGACGGGCCGTGCTGCGACTCGGCGTGCGGCCCGGACGCGGCGTCCTGGACGCTCGACCGGATCAGCTTGGCCTCGTCGATGGCCATCTGCGGCACGGGCGGGGCGCCCTTCTTGAAGAACTTGTACGCCAGGAGGCCGCCCACCGCCGCGGCGAGGAACAGCAGCGCCGCCGTCATGAAGAAGCCCCAGAAGATCTGGTCGTTGTCGAAGAGGACGTAGGCGAACAGCCACGACAGGCCCTGCAGGAAGAACAGCCCGCCGACGGCGATGAAGACGCCGGCGGCCACGCCGACGGCCGCGCCGCGACCGAGGGAGCCGACCTTCTGCGCGACCTCGGCCTTCGCGAGCTCGATCTCGTCGCGGACGATGTGCTGCGTCCGCTCCGTGACGTTCGCCAGGTGCTCGACGACGCCCTTCAGCGATGCCTCGCGCGCGTCCTCCGCGCGCCGGCGGTCCTCAGCGCCGCGCAAGGGACCGGACCACGATCGCGGCCAGCACGCCACCGGCGAGGGCGGCTCCGAGGAGCACCTCCGGCCGGTCCTCCGGGGCGAGGCCCCAGAGGTTGCTGATGTCGTTGGACGGCTGCGGGCCGGTCCGGCCGGCGTCGACGTCCGGGTCGCCCCACTGCGGGGGCAGGCCCGACGCGGCCGGGGTCTTCCAGGCCGGCGGGTCCGTCGAGGGCGGCTCGGTGCCCAGGGCCGACGCGGCGGCCTCGGGCGTGGCCGGCGTCTCGGGCGGCAGCGTCGCGTCGTCGTCGGCCGCCGGGGTCGGCGTGGTCGACGCCGCGGAGGCGGAGCCGGGCGACAGGTCGCCGGCCGGCTCGGAGGGCGCGGGCTCGGCGTCGGGCCCCGGCGCGGCCGGGGTCTCGTCGGGCTCGACGGCGCCGCCGATCGGGGACGGCTCGTCCGGGCTGATGGCCTGGAACTCCGTCGTCGGGGGCACCGGCTGCTCCGCGGAGGGCACCCAGGCCCCCGCGTCGCCGGGCTTGTCGGTCTTGTCGCTCACTCGGGCGGCTCCTCTCCGAACGCACGGCGCCAGATCAGCGCGGCCACGCGTTGCGCGGCCAGGCTGCTGGCGACGCCCAGGCCGGCGACGAGGCCGGACCAGGCGAGTCGCTTGACGAGCTCGTTGTCCATGGCGTCGATCCTACCCGTGGGTACGGCGAAGCACACTCGCGGCGCCGGGGGCGCCGGAACGGCCCCGCCCCCGCGGACGGCCCCGGGCGACCGGGGGGTCCGCTCAGCGGGGGTCGAGCCCGCCGCAGATCGTCTCCACGAGCTGGACGACGGCCTCGCGGCGGTCCTCCGGGCCCGACGGCGACGTGCCGAAGATCCACGACGTGAGGATCTGCTCGATCCCGCCGTAGAAGACGATCGCGGCGAAGGCCGGCGGGATGTCCCCGCGCAGCTCGCCCGTGCCCTGGGCGCGCTCGACGATCCGCGCGAGGCCCGCGTGGGCGTCCTGGATCGTCGCCCAGTGCTTGCGGCCGAAGGTGTTGGCCTGACGGGTGACCTCGACGATGACGACCTGCATGACGTCGGGGTGCCGGCCGTAGCTCTCGACGATGAACGTCGCGACCTTCGCGAGGCGGTCCCGGGCGGAGAGCGCCTCGTCGCCCGCGGCCTCCTCGATCACCTCGAGCATGAGGTTCCAGCGCTCGAGGAAGACCTCGTCGAGGATCCCGTCCTTGCTCTTGAAGTAGTGGTAGACGAGCCCGTAGGCGACGCCCGCCTCGTCCGCGATGTCCGAGACCCGGCAGTGGTTGAACCCGCGCTCGGCGAAGACCCGGACGGCGTCGTCGAGGATCGCGCTGCGCTTCTCCGCGCTGGCCGCGGTGGTGCGGGCGGCCATCAGGCCC
>WLOB01000415.1 GCA_009699505.1 Actinomycetota bacterium
CATCAAGCTGGGTACCACCGCCCCGCCGTGGGTCCGGGCTGACAAGGTCAGCGCCGGCCTGAAGGAGCACGAGGAATGAACCAGCGCGAGAAGGAGGAGTACCTCCGCGAATACGCCGTCCTGAAGGCGCAGGGGAAGCCGTTCTTCCCCTACATCATCGTCAAGGACGGCGTGATGATGATCATCGTCATCGGCGCCATCATGCTGCTGTCGCTGCTCCTCGGCGGCGAGCTGACGGCGAAGGCCGACGCGACGACGACCACCTACGCCCCGCGTCCCGAGTGGTACTACTTCTGGGCCTTCGAGCTCCTGAAGGTCATCAAGCCGCCGTACCTCGTGGGCCTGGCGGCGGTCGGGATCCCCACGATCTCGATCCTGCTGCTGATCCTGCTCCCGTTCTACGACCGGAACCCGGAGCGGCATCCGCTGCGCCGCCCGGTCGCGACGACCGCCGGCATCTTCATCGTCGGCGCGATGTTCTTCCTCTCGTACATGGGTGCCGAGGCCGGCGCCCCGTCGCGGATCGAGCTCGGGCCGCCCCCGGCGATCCAGGAGGCGAACCAGGCCACGCAGACGAAGTGGGACCTCGGGCGCAAGCTCGTCGCCCAGAGCTCCTGTGGTGGCTGCCACAAGATCGGCGAGAACGGCAACGACGGCCCCGGGCCGCCGCTGACGGACATCGGCGACCGGCTGAAGGAGGGGGCGATCCGCCAGACGCTGATCAACCCGACCGCCCCGATGCCGTCGTTCGCGGACCTCGGCGCCGACCAGATCGACAAGATGGCGTTCTTCCTGTCCTCGCTCAAGAGCGGTGGCGAGGAGACGGTCGGTGGCACCACGGGCCGCGGCCTCGAGGGTCAGGGCTCCGAGACGGAGGCGCCGGAGGAGCAGGCGCCCGGCTCGGGCTCGCCCGGCGGCTGATCCCGCCCGCAGGACCGGGGGCGGCGCACGTCACCCCGAAGGACGACGGCCGGGCGAGAGCCCGGCCGTCGTCGTTCCCGGCACGGCCCGGATACGCTCCTCGGGTGAGCACCGTCGACGGCGCACCCCAGGACCGCGTGCCCGCCGCCGTGCTGCCGATCCTCGCCGCGGCCGGCGAGCACGTCCCCGAGGTCCTCGGCGACGTCGAGCGGGCCCTGCGCACCGCGGCGGCCCCGGGGACCGATCCCCTCGACCGGGCCGCGCTCGACACGGTCGCCGCCGGCGGCAAGCGCCTGCGTCCGCTCCTGGCGATCCTCGTCGGCGGACCCGCCGTCGCCGACCCGGACGGCCCGGCCCGCGCCGCCGTGGTGCGCGCCGGCGTCGCCGTCGAGCTGACGCACACGGCCACGCTCCTGCACGACGACGTGCTGGACGCCGGCCTCCTCCGCCGTGGGCGCCCCACCGCCTTCGCGCGCGACGGCCGGGCCGCCGCGACGTGCCTGGGCGACGTCCTCTTCGCCGCGGCGTTCGCGACGCTCGCCGGCGGCGGCGACGCCCGGGCGCTGCGCGTCCTGGCCCGCGCCTCCCGCGAGCTGGCCCAGGGCGAGCTGCTCCAGCGGGCGGACGCGTGGAGCACGGACGTCGACGAGGAGCGCTACCTGCTGCGCTGCCACCTGAAGACGGGCGCCCTGTTCGAGGCCTCGGCGCGTCTCGGGGCCCTGGCCGCCGGCGAGGAGGACGAGGCGTTCGCCCGCTTCGCGTCGGCGATCGGCGTGGCGTTCCAGCTCTTCGACGACGTCCTGGACGTCGTGGCCCCGCCCGAGCAGACGGGCAAGCCCCGAGGCACGGACCTCCTGGACGGGACCGTGACGCTGCCGATGCTCGTCGCCCGCGAGCGCGACCCCGCGCTCCGGGACCTCGACGTCCGCACGATCACCACCACGGAGCAGGCCGCGGAGGTCTGCGACCGGATCGCCGCCACCGGGGCGACCGAGGTCACGGAGGAGCGGGCGCGCGCCCTCGTCGCCGACGGCGTCGCCGCGCTGCCCGCGGGTCTCGACGAGGCGCGCCGCACGGCGCTCGGCCTCGTGGCGCGCGGCGTCGTCGACCGCCGCCTGTAGGGCCGGCCGCGGCCGCGGAGGCCGTGGGGACCGGCCGACGTCGGGACCCGTACGCCCCGTCCCGGCCCGCCGGACGCCGCCGACGACGGGGTCCGTTCCCGGGCCCGCGGGCCGCCGAGCGTCCACCCCTGCATCCGCCGGCGCCCCCGGGGCGTTCCCTTCCGTGAGATGACCTGGGAGGATCCCACCATGCCCCTCGCGCTCATCACCCCGGTGACTGCCGTCATCGTCCTCGCGGTCGTGTTGCTCGTCCTGGGCCCGAAGCGCCTCACGGGCGTCGGCAAGGCCCTCGGCTCGAACCTCCGGGACTTCCAGAAGTCGGTCACCTCCGGTGACGACGACGACAAGAAGGACCTCCCCTCGGCGCACCACGCCGACGGGACCGAGGCCGTGACCGGCGAGCCGGTCGACGAGCCGCGCCGCCGCTCGCCGCGCGGCTGAGCACTCGATGGCGAAGCTCCGGCCGGTCTCCCACGAGGACCGCTTCACGCTGGTCGAGCACCTTTCGGAGCTGCGGACGCGGATCATCACCATGATCGCGATCTTCGTCGTCGCGTTCGCGTTCGCCTACTGGCAGAACGGCAACATCCTCGAGATCGTCAACGCGCCGCTCGAGAAGTCGCAGAAGGTCAACGCGAAGAAGTGCACGGGCAAGAGCAACGACAGCCAGCAGTCCGTCTGCTTCGAGCGGGCGGTCGCCGCCGCGCTCCGGTCGTTCGAGCCGCTGGTCGTCGCGCCGGCACCCGGCGACTCCCGCGCGGAGGCGCTGCAGAAGTCGCAGGCGCTCAAGGCCCTGCGGGTGACGCAGGACCTCGCGCCGACGAGCACCACCCGCAAGCCGGTGACCCTCGGCGTGGCCGAGCCGTTCTTCCAGACGCTGAACGTCGCGATGTACGGCGCGCTGGTGATCTCGCTGCCGCTGCTGCTCTACCAGCTCTACGCGTTCCTGATCCCCGCGTTCACGTCGCGCGAGCGACGGGCGATCGTGCCGCTCCTCGTCGGGGTGCCGTTCCTCTTCTACGCCGGGGTCGCCTTCGCGTACTTCCTGGCGCTGCCACGAGCGGTCGACTTCCTCCAGAACTTCAACGCCGACAACTTCGACATCCTGGTCCAGGCCAAGGACTACTACAAGTTCGTGGCGCTGTTCGTGGCCGGGTCGGGGCTGATCTTCCAGGTCCCCGTGATCGTCATCGCCATCTCGCGGATGGGGATCCTGTCGGCGAAGCAGATGCGCAAGCGCCGGGGCTTCGTCGCGATCACCTCGGCGGTGGTCGCCGCGGTCATCACGCCCACCCCGGACGCCGTGACGATGCTGCTGATGATGGCGCCGCTCGTGGTCCTGTTCGAGCTGAGCGTGCTCCTCGCGTCGTTCCTGGAACGCCGCGCCCCCGTCGGCGGCGTGAAGGGCCGCATGAGCGAGTGGCGGGAGTTCGGCGAGTCGGGCTACCGCGACGACGACGAGGACGACGAGGTCGAGGACCGCGGTCGCGGTCGCGGTCGGGATCGTGACGAGGACCACGACGACGACGAGGACGACGACGACCTCGACGGCCCCAGCGGACTGCGGCCCGGGATGTTCGACTTCGACGACGAGCCGCACGGCGAGGAGCCCGACCCGGCCCTGCTCGGGGACCCCGCCGGCCCGCGCCCCGCAGGCCCCTCGGACGCCGCCGGCTGGCAGGCCGAGGCCGACGCCCTGGACGCCGCGGATCCGTATGCGGACGACGACGAGGACGACCCGCCGCCGCGGTAGCGCCCCGCGGGACGCCGGCCGGCGGTTCCGCCCGGGGGCCCGGTGGCGGGTGAACGCTCGCGGCCCTCTATCCTGCCCCCATGCTCTTCGACCTGCGCGCCCCGGGCCGCAAGCGCGCCATCCAGGTGGTCTACATCGTCCTCGCCGTCGTGCTGGTGGG
>WLOB01000416.1 GCA_009699505.1 Actinomycetota bacterium
AGGTCGTCGGCGGCTAACGCCGGGCGGCCCGGCGGCGCCGGCCGCCGACCGGGCCGCGCCGCCCGTCCCCGGGCGACGTCGACCGAGGGCCGGGCGGGCCGGGCGGGCCGGCCGTCCCGGGGGACGCCTGGTGGCGGCGGCCGACGGACGACCGCCTCCCCACGCCCGCTCAGGTGGTGTGGAAGGTGTCGGGGTCGGGGCCCTGCCGCTCGTCCTTGTTGAGCGCGCTGATCGCGGCGAGGTCCTCCGCGGTCAGCTCGACGTCGAAGACGTCGAAGTTCTCCTCGACGCGCGAGGCGGTGACGGACTTGGGGAAGATGATGTTCCCCTCCTGCAGCTGCCAGCGCAGGATCGTCTGGGCCGGCGACTTGCCGATGCGCTCGGCGATGCCCGCGATCGTCTCGTCCTGCAGCAGGTCGCCGCCCTGGGCCAGCGGGCTCCAGGCCTCGGTGTGGATCGTCTTCTCCGCCTGGAAGGCCTTCAGCGCCGTCTGGGTCAGCAGCGGGTGCAGCTCGATCTGGTTGACCGCGGGGACGACGTCGCCCTCCTTCAGCAGCCGCTCGAGGTGGGCCTGCTGGAAGTTCGAGACGCCGATCGCGCGGGTCCGGCCGCTCTCGAGGAGCTCCTCGAGCGCCTTCCACGTCTCGACGTACTGGTCGTGGTCCGGCAGCGGCCAGTGGATGAGGTACAGGTCGAGGACGTCGAGGCCGAGCTTCTCCATGCTCTCGTCGAACGCCTTCAGCGTCTTGTCGCGGCCGTGGTTGGCGTTCCACAGCTTCGTCGTGACGAAGAGCTCGTCCCGGGCGATCCCGGACGCCTGCACCGCGGCGCCGACCTGCGCCTCGTTGCCGTAGGCGGCGGCGGTGTCGATGTGGCGGTACCCCGTCGACAGCGCGTGCTCGACGATGCCCTGCGTGTCGTCCTCGGGGATCTGCCAGGTGCCGAAGCCGAGCTGCGGGATCGTCACGCCGTTGTTCAGCGTGATGAGGGGGACGTCGGAGGCGTTGGTCATGCGGGGTGTCCTTCCTGGGGGTGACGGGCCCGCACGTGCGGTCGCGGGCGCCTGAGCCACCGCTACCCCGCCGGGCAGGTCCCACGCAGCGATGGTTGCATCCGGCACCATCCCGTCAGTGACGGCCCCAGACCGGGGGATCCGGCTCGCCCGTGAACGCCCGCATCCGCACGTCGGCCTCGGCGGACCGGGTCGGAGCCCCGGCGTCCTCGGCGGCGAACAGCCACGCCGCGGAGGCGAGCTCGCGCACCCGCAGGCAGACGGCCCAGGAGGCGTCCTCCTCGCGTCCGTAGCCGCGACGCACCGCGTGCCACCACGCCGGGTCGGCGCCGTAGCGCCGCGGGTGCAGGGCCGCCGGCGCGAGGTCCCACGCGCGCGGGCCGCCGCCGATGAGGTCGAAGTCGGCCAGGACGGAGCGGCCCGTCCCCTCCTCCGTCAGCACGTTGCCCGGGTGCGCGTCGCCGTGGACGACGCCGACGGGCGTGCTCGACGAGAGCTCCTCCAGCCGCTCCTCCAGGCCGCGCCGGACCCCCTCGAGGGTCTTGAGCTCGTCCCCCGAGAAGTGCGGGTTGCGCCGCAGCCCCGCCAGCCGCGCGGCGATCAGCTCGAGCCCGCCCCATCCGGGCAGCGGGGCGTCGTAGTCCTCCGTGACCTCGTGGAAGCCGCGGATGAGCGCGCCGAACGCCTCGCCCTCCGTCACGCCCGCGGGGTCGTGCGGGATCCACGCCCACGCCGTCGCCCAGTGGCCCTCGACCTCGATCGGCGCCGCGACGTCGAGCGGACGGACCGCGTCGAACCCCCGCGCGGCGAGGAACCGCGCGAGGTGCAGCTCGCGCTCGACGGCCTCGCGGTCCCGGCCGGCCGGGGCGACCCGCACGACCGCGTCGCCGACCCGGTGGCTGGCGTTCGTGCCCAGGCGCAGCAGCTCGGGCGTCCCCCGCAGCCCCCAGCGGTCGGCCGCGGCGGCGACGAGCGGTGCCGCGGCCTCGGCGGTCCAGGGACGACGGACGGACTCCATCGCGCCCATGATGGCGGACGCCCCGCGGCGCCCCCCGGCGACGTGGGGGTCGCGCCCGGGTGATCCCGGATCGAAGGGGGCCGCACCGGCCTATATGGTCCGGCGCGCGTGGTGCCCGTCCCCGGTGCCCCGGCGCCGGACCCGCCCCCGAACGCGCCACGCTCCGCCATGGAACCCGTCATCTCCTTGAACAACGTCACGAAGCGCTTCGGCCAGAACGTGGCGGTCGACAGCGTGACGATCGACGTGCCGCGCGGGCAGTGCTTCGCGTGGCTCGGGCCCAACGGCTGCGGCAAGACGACGCTCATCCGGATGGTCCTCGGGCTCGCCCGCGCGACGTCCGGCTCCATCCTGGTCCGCGGGCTGTCCGTGCCCGGCGAGACGCAGCAGGCGCTCGCCCGCGTCGGGGCCATCGTCGAGGAGCCGCGGTTCTACCCGTACCTCTCGGGCCAGAAGAACCTCGAGATCTGGGCCGCCCACCAGGGCGCGGACGCGGCGCGGCAGATCGCCCCGTCGCTCGACCGCGTCGGCCTCACGAGCCGCAAGGACGACAAGGTCGGCGGCTACTCCCTCGGCATGCGCCAGCGCCTCGGCGTCGCCCGCGCGCTCCTGAACGACCCGGAGCTGCTCGTCCTGGACGAGCCGACGAACGGGCTCGACCCGGCCGGCCTGCAGGAGTTCCGCGGCATGATCCAGGAGCTCGTGCGCGAGGGCCGCAGCGTCTTCATCTCCTCGCACATCCTCAGCGAGGTCGAGCACATGGCCGACCACCTCGCGATCATCGAGAAGGGCCGCGTGCTCACGCACGGGTCGCTCGACGACCTCAAGCGCGGTGGCTCGCACGCCATCGCGGTGCGCACGGACGACGTGGCCGCCGCCGAGCCGCTGCTCCGCGCCCTGCCCTTCGCCCTCGACGTGGTCCGCAAGGGCCCCGACACCCTCGACGTGAAGGTCCAGGCGATCGAGGACGCGATGCTGCTGCAGACCGGCCGCGAGCTGTTCGCGGCGGGCGTCGGCGTGATCGAGCTGCGCAAGGAGGGCGAGACGCTCGAGCGCCGGTTCCTCGAGCTGACCGGCGGCCAGGCCGGCGAGCTCGGCGGCAAGATGGGCGGCGTCACGCCCGGCGGGCCCAGTACCCCCGCCCCCTCGTCGGAGCCGGGCGCATGATGGTCCCGCTGCTGCGCGCCGAGCTGCGGCGCATCGTGGGCCGTCGCGGCTCCTTCTTCGGGTCGCTCGGCTTCGCCGCGCTCATCCTCGTCATCGCGCTCCTGGCCGCCGATCCCGACCAGGACGACACCGCCGTCGAGATCATCGCCACGGCCGGCCGCTACGCGGGCCTCCTCGGCGTCGTGGTGATGGGCGCCCTCGCGGGCAGCTACGACACCGCCAACGACACCATGCGCTACCTCGTCCTCACGGGCGTCCCCCGCTGGAAGCTGGCGGTCGTGCGGCTCCTGGGCATCATGCTCGCCGTCCTGCCGATGACGGCGATGATCCTCGTCGTCGGCATCGCGTGGGGCGCCTCGGAGGGCGGCCTCGAGGGCTCCGCGATCCTCGACAGCCTGTGGGCGGTCCTCATCACCCTGTGGACCTGGGGCCTCGTGGCCTGCTCCGTCGGCATGCTCATGCGCTCGAACGGCCCGGCGATCGCCGTCTCCATCGTCCTGTTCTTCGGCGGCACGCTGATCACGGGCCTCGTCTACGAGTTCATCTCGGAGACGCTCTCGAACTACCTGCTCCCGTCGGTGTTCGAGCAGGTCGCCAGCCTGGAGGGCAAGGACTCCGACGCGGACTTCGCGATCCCCCTGGGCGCGGCGTTCGCCGGCCTCGCGGTGTGGCTCGGCGCCCTGACGGCCCTCGCCATCACGCGCACGAACCGCGACGAGTACTAGGGGTCCGGGGGTCGCGGGTCGGTACCGACCC
>WLOB01000417.1 GCA_009699505.1 Actinomycetota bacterium
GAACCAGGACCGGTCGATGTTCTCGATCGAGAGGCCGGTCTCGTCGCAGAGCACGCTGCCGCCGACGAAGGCCGCCAGGTCGGTCAGGTGCTGGATCCGGCGGTGACCGAAGCCCGGCGCGCGGATCGCGGCGGCCTCCAGCGTGCCGTGCGTGGTGCTCTGCACGAGCATCCCCAGCGCCGAGCCGTCGACCTTCTCGGCGATGATCAGGAGCGGCCGCGGGCTGCCCTGCTGGGCGGCCTGGATCACCGGCATCAGGTCCTGGACCGCCGAGATCGGCTTCGTCGTCAGGAGGATCAGCGGGTTCTCCAGCACCGTCTCCATGCGGAGCTGGTCCTTCGCGAAGTACGGCGAGATGAAGCCGTTCTCGATCTGGACGCCCTCGGCGAAGTCGACGTCGATGCGCGGCGGGATCTGCTCCTCGACGGTGACGACGCCGTCGGTGCCGACGCGGTCCAGCGCCTGGGCGATGGCGGCGCCGACGCGGCCGTCCTCCTTCGCGGCGATCGTCGCGACGTGCTCGAGGCCGTCGGCGTCGGAGACGGGCCGAGCGCTCTCGACGAGCGCCGCGACGACGCGCTCGACGGCGGTCTCGATGCCGCGCCGCAGCAGCATCGGGTTGGCGCCGTCCTCGATGGTCCGCATGCCCTCGCGGACCAGCGCCTGCGCCAGCAGGGTGGCGGTCGTGGTGCCGTCGCCCGTCATGTCGGAGGTCTTGTTGGCGACCTCGCGGACGAGCTGCGCCCCCATGTTCTTGTAGGGGTTCGTCAGCTCGATCTCGCGGGCGATGGAGACGCCGTCGTTCGTGATGACCGGCGCGCCGGCCAGGCGCTCCAGGACGACGTTGCGTCCCTTCGGCCCGAGCGTCACCTTGACCGCGTCGGCGAGCTCGTCGACGCCGGCCTGCAACAGCCGGCGTGCGTCGTGGTTGTAGAACAGGACCTTGCCCATGGTGTGTGCCTTGTGCCTTTACTCGCCGGCGCCGGAGGGGATGAGGATCCCCCGGCCGCGCAGGCGTCCGTTGTCGAGGTCCGCGAGCGCGTCGTTGACGGCGTCCAGCGGGTACGCGGTGGTGTGGAGGCTGACCTTGCCCTGGGCGGTCAGCGTCATCAGCTCGGCCAGGTCGTTGTAGGACCCGACGAGGTTGCCGACGAAGTTGATCTCTCTCGAAATCACGTCGATGGTGGGGACGACGAGGTCCTCGCCGTAGCCGATCACGAAGTACGAGCCGGCGTTGCGCAGCACGGCGATGCCGTCCTGGATCGCGCCGCGCTCGCCGACGAAGTCGATGACCGCCTCCGCGCCGTGGCCGTCGGTGAGCTCCATGATCGTGTCGCGATGCACCCCGTGGTCCGCACCACGGGCGGCCTTTTCGACCTTGACGGTGCGGTCCGCGCCGAGCTCGCCGGCGAGCGCCAGGGCGTCGTCGGAGGGGTCCAGCACGATGATCTCCGCCGGCGTCAGCGCCTTGAGGACCTGGATGCCGATGTGGCCCAGGCCGCCGGCGCCGATGACGACCGCGCGGGTCCCGGGGTGCAGCAGCGCGGCCGCCTTCTTGATCGCGTGGTACGCGGTCAGCCCGGCGTCGGCGAGCGCAGCGATGTCCTTGGGGTGCAGGATCGGGTCGAGCTTCACGACCGCCCGGGCGTTGGTCTTGATCAGGTCGGCGAACCCGCCGTCGACCGAGATGCCCGGGAAGACGTTGTTCTCGCAGTGCACGTCGTCGCCGGCCCGGCACGCGCGGCAGAGGCCGCAGGTGACGAGCGGGTGCAGGATCACGGTGTCGCCGACCGCCACGTTCGTGACGGCCGAGCCGATCTCGTGGACCCAGCCGGCGTTCTCGTGGCCGAGCACGTACGGCAGCTCGACGTTCGAGTTGACCGCCCACTGGCCCTCCTGCACGTGCAGGTCCGTCCGACAGAGCCCGGCGCCGCCGACCTTGACGATCACGTCGTGCGGCTCCGTCGCCCGCGGCTCCGCGATCGACTCGATCCGGAGCTCCTCGTGGTACTTGTGCAGTCGCGCGGCGATCATGCGTGCGTCTCCTCGGGGACCAGGCCGTGCCGGTTCTGCAGCAGCGAGCTGCACATGCCGCCGTTGCTCTCGAGGCTCGTGTTGATCAGCCGGCCCGCACGGCGCCAGCGATCGAGGTCGCCGGAGACCGGCGAGCCGTCGGGCCGCACGAACGCCGGCGCCTCGGGCCGGACGTCGATGCCCAGCGCGCGGCGCAGCTCGTCGCAGCGCTGCACGTCGCGATCCTCCGCGGGCAGCTCGGCCAGGAGCCACGAGGCGACCTCGCCCGGCCGCTCGCCGGCCGCGACCAGGCGCTCGTAGACCCGCCACTGCCGGGCGACGAGCGCCTTGCGATGGAAGAGCGACCGCAGGGCCTCGAGCTGTCCGGTGGTCTCCCCGGGAACGCCTCCTCGAGGTCGCCCCCGTGACCGACCGCGTCGTTGATCTCCCGGCCGGTGTAGTGGTCCTCCAGCACGACCGAGACGTCGCGCACGCCGGGCACGGCGAGCACCGCGGCGCGGGCGTCGGAGGCCATCAGGAACGCGAAGTTCGGTGCGCACTGCGGCGTCGGCAGGCGGAGACGCACGTCGACGTCCCCGTCCGGCGACACGTCGCACGAGGTGACGAACCGCAGGCCCGTGATCGGCTCGTCGAGCTCGGGGTCGTACACGGTGCCCAGCGCGGCCAGGACCCGGGCCCAGGCGGTCACAGGACGCCCCCGCTCACGAGCTTCGCGTCGTCCTGGGCGGCCGGGGTGCCCTGGTCCGGGGCGAGCTGCAGGTGCTCCGGGACGGGGATGTCGTAGAGCCGCGCGGCGTTGAGGCCGAGGACCTTGCGCTTGGACGCATCGGTCCAGCGCGGGAAGTCGGAGAACGTGTCGTCCGGGTAGTCCCAGTCCAGCAGTCCCTCGATCTGCCATTTCGGCGTCCAGATGCCGTAGTCGGAGCCGAAGAGCATCTTGTCCTCGCCGACCCAGAACAGCAGCTCGCCCATGACCTTCGCGAAGAAGCGCGGCCGGGCGTGCATCAGGCCGCCGGTGACCACCGAGAGGCCCGCGTAGACGTTGGGCTCCTGGGTCGCCATGAAGCAGAAGTCCTCGATCCGGGGCAGCCCGACGTGCTCGACGATGAAGTTCAGCGTCGGGAAGCTCGTCGCCACGTGATCGACGTCGGCGACGTCGAACGCGTCCTTGTCCAGCGGCCAGATCGTCGGGCCCTTGTGGACGTGGACGTTCGTGATGCCGAGCTCGACGCACTTCTCGAAGAACGGCACGGCGGTCGCGTCGTCCAGGCGCCATCCGCGGGAGGATCCCTTCCACTCGGCCGTGTAGAGCTTCACGCCCTTGAGGTCGTAGGTCTGCGCGTCCTGCTCCAGCTGCTGCAGTCCGGCCTCGCCGTCCCGGGGGTCGAAGCGCCCGTTGACGCGGAGCTTGCCGGGGAACTTCTCCAGGAGCACCGCGTTCTGCTCTATCGAGTTGAAGCCCTCGGCGTACCAGTCCTTCAGGTACGTCGACTCGAGGATCCCGAAGTCGACCTTGCCGTTGACGAAGACCTCCTGCTCGAAGTCCTCGGCCGTCTGCAGGCGGAACTTCTCGATCGTGTCGTGCGTCTCCGGGGGCCCCAGCGACTGGTAGTCGTGGAAGCAGGAGATCCAGCCCTTGGCGTAGTCCTCCTGGCCCTTGATCCAGTTGTCCGGGCTCGCGTCCCAGAAGTGGAGGTGGCTGTCGACGATGAAGTACTGCTCGCCATCCTTCTCGTATATGGTGCTGCTCCTGTGAGGGTGTGTGCCTGCGTGCTCTGGTGCCCGCACCGGTGGTCGACCGGGCGGGGTGCGGCGGGGCCGTCGTGGCGGACGGCCCCCGGAGGGTGCGGCGGGCGGGGCGGGGGGGGGCGGGCCGGCGCCGCGGGGGGGCGCCGCCGGCCCGCCCGGGGAA
>WLOB01000418.1 GCA_009699505.1 Actinomycetota bacterium
GAGCAGCTGCTCGGCGCGACGATCGGTCAGCGGTCGCCGGAGGCGACGCAGCACGCGGTGGTTCCTGTTCGGGGCGGTGGGGTCGGGTGCCGGTCGCGTCCGGGGCTACTTGAGCGGGACGGCCTTCTGCGCGACGACGATCCTGCGCGCGGCGGAGCTCGTGCGGATCCAGTTGATGAAGCGCGCCGTCTCGCCCTTCGGGGCGCCCTTCGTGACCATCCAGAACGAGCGCGTGCCCTTGTAGGCGCCGGACTTCGCGTTGCCCGTGGTGCAGGCGACGCCCTGGTAGGTGGCGGCGGAGACGCCGCCGAGGAACTCGATGGAGACGAAGCCGATGGCGGCCGGGTCGCGCTTGACGGCGGCCTGGATCAGGCCGTTGGAGCCGAGGCGCGCGGCGGTCGAGGAGAGCGAGTCGCCGCCCATGAAGAGGTTCTCGAAGGCGTCGAGCGTACCCGAGGCCTCGTTGCGGGCCTGCAGGGAGATCGTGCCGGTCTGCTGGGCGCCGGGGACCTCGGACCAGGAGCGGATCTTGCCGGAGAAGATGTCCTGGACCTGCTTCTGCGTGAGCCCGTTGGCCAGCTTGTTCGACGGGTTCGTGATGAGGCAGACCGCGTCCTTGGCGATCTTGTAGAAGTTCAGGCCCTTCGGGTCGTCGGCACGCGGGTCGCGCGACGAGTTGCCGATGGAGACGCGGCCCTTCGACGCGTCCGTGATGCCCTTGTCCGAGCCGCCCTGGGCGACGCGGAAGCTGACCTTGGAGTTCAGCGTGGAGTACTTCTTCGTCAGCGCGCTGGCGAGCGGGAAGACGGACGTCGAGCCGCTCAGCGTGATCGTGGACTTCTTGGACGCGGCGACGGCCGGCGCGGCGCCGACGGCACCGACGGCCGGGACGGCCAGGGCGGCGGCGAGGGCTGAAGCGGTCGCCACGCGGGCGACGGGGACGGGAAGGCGCATGGTGCGGGGGCTCCTGGGGAGAGGGGTCGTGCGGCGGGAGGAACGGCGGCCCCGGCCACGAGGGCGGGGCGCACGAGCCGGGATCATGCGACCTGACCGCCCCCACCCTGTGAACATCCGGTGGCGTTGACGTGAACACGAACGTCCGTCGAGTGGTCCCAGCTCGTTCACACCCGGGTGTTGACGAGGCGGCAGGGTGTCGGATGAGATGGCAGACGACCGCCCAGCCGACGACGTCGAGCGCGACGAGCCCGCCGGGCCGTGCCGCGCCTGCGGCGCCCCGACGTCCACGCGCCAGCGCTACTGCCTGGAGTGCGGGGCGCTCGTCGGCCGGCGGCGGCTCGAGCCCCTCGAGGTCCTTCGCGATCGGGCCGGGCCCGCGCCCGCGGCCGCCCCGCCCGCGCCCGGACGGGCCGTCCCGATGGCCGCCGCCGCGGCAGCGATCCTCGTGGCGGGCGTGAGCGGCGCGCTGGTGACCGGCGGCGGCGAGGGTGCCCGTGCGGCGATCGTCGCGCGCGCCCCGGTCGCGACCACGACGCCGGCGACCGTCACGGCGACGACGCCGATCGACGACGCGGAGGCCGCGTCGCCGTCCCCGGCGTCCGCCGACGCCGGGGACGAGGAGACCGCTGCGGCCGACGTCCCGGCGGAGGGGCCCGTGGCCGACGTCCCGGTGGCCGACGAGGGCGCGGCCGTGCCCGGCGACGCCTCCGGCGAGCCGGAGCCGGAGCCGGAGGCCGAGCCCGACGACCCGGCGATCGAGCCGCACGTCTGGCTGCTGGCCCTGGAGGGCCCGCGGGCGCAGGAGGCGGTGGACCGCGTCGCGGAGCAGGGCGTCCGGCTGACGGGCGTCGCCCCGGTGGGCACCGCCACGATCGACAACGCCACCACGCTCCTGAGCGGCACGCCGCCGCCCGCGCCGGGCGCCCCTGCACCGGATCCGGCGGCGGTCGTGCCGCCGTCCCTCCCCGAGCTGCTGACGACCGCCGGGCGGACGTGGCGCAGCTACGTCGACGTGCAGCCCGGCGGGACGCCCGCGCTGCCGGGCGCGTGCACCGACCCGCCGCCCGGCGACGCCGCCGCGGCCGTGCTCGCCTCCCGCTCGCCGTTCGGGCGGATCGCGGCGCTGCGCACGGACGACGCCTGCACGGGCGGCACCTTCAGCCTCGAGACGCTGACGGACGACGTGTCCTCCGGCGAGACGCTCCCGTCGTTCTCCTACGCGACCCTCGGCGGCTGTGCGGCGCCCGAGCGCTCCGTCGTCGCGCTGCCGGATCAGGTCTCGGACACCGTCACCGCGATCACGGAGAGCACGGAGTTCCAGGAGAACGGCGTCGTCGTCGTGACGACGGTCGGTGCGACGGACCCGTGCCCGGCGCCCGACGCACCCGCCGCGCCGGCACCCGCCACCACCCCGGGCGCGGCCCCCGCGCCCGCCCCCACCGTCGTCCTCCGGGCCGACGCGGAGCCGGGGACCGCCCTCGACGTCGCGACGGACCTGCGGGCGCTGACCCGCCTGACGGCGTCGACGCTGGGTGTGGACCCGCCCGGCACCGCGGGCGGCGACGACGTCCCGGCGCTCGAGCTGCCCGCCGCGGGCGACTGAGCGCCGGGACGCCGGGGCGCGGCGCCGGGACGTCGGGCCAGAGCCCCGGGCCAGGACGCGGGGTCGGGCCGCCGAGCCGGGAGGCGGAGCCGCGAGGCCGGGCCGGGACCCGGGCCCGCGCCGCGCCGGCCCGGCGCCGCCTACCGGCCCCCGTCCCGGGACCGCCGCGCGCGCTTCGCCGTCGCCGCGTCCGAGACGCCGCGCCGGACCGTCGGGTTCTCGATGTCGGCGAGGCGGCCGACGAGTCGGCCCCACTGCGACGGCTGCAGGACGGCGGAGACCTGCCGGCCGAGCGTGACGTCGCCGTCGGTCGCCGCGCGCGGGAAGCCGACGTGGATGTGGTCGTCGTGGTCGGCCATCGCCATGGTGTTGTCGGCCCCGTCGAACGTCATCAGGGAGATGATCTGGTTCGGCCGGACCGTCCCCTGCAGGCGCAGCAGGAGCCGGATCGTCGACGCGGTGATCGAGCCGGCGCCCTGGTGGCCCGTGATCGGCACGCCGTTCACGGCGGCGATGTCCATCGCCGAGCCGTAGGAGTGCGCCGACACGTTGCCCGAGGCGCTGAGGATGCTGTGCCCCGTCTTCAGGGACGTGATCGACAGCCGCAGGCCGTGGGCGGTCAGGTACTCCATCGTCGCCAGGACGCGCCGGTCGATCGCGCCCGTGCGGATGTCGTCGCGCCCGGCCTCGTAGATCGACAGCCGCGGGTCCGCGAGCACCCGGGCCTGCAGCTGCGCCTTGCTCATGAGCAGGATCCGCCCCACGTCGGGTCGGTCGCCGCGGTCGGCGACGAGCTCGCTGCGGTCGTCGTGCCCGAACACCGAGGCGTCGTCGAGCAGGCGCCAGCCGGCCACGATCGGGCGCGGGTCGATGCGCGGGCTGCCCTCGCCCGCCGGCCGGATCGCCAGGCGCAGGGCCGTCGTGGACGTCGTGCCGAGGATCGACCCGGCGAGCACCTTGCTGCCCTTGCGCAGCGGGCGCAGGCGGACGTCGGAGCGCCGCAGCGAGCCCGCGCGGACCATCCAGCGCGAGACGTCGTCGACCCGGGTGCCGGAGCCCTCGGGAGCGGGCTCCGGGCTCGTCCCGCGGACGGCGGGGTCCGCGGTGGGCGCGGGCGCCGGGGCCGCACGCACGAGCAGCCGCCACGCCGGGACGATCGGCCCGGGGAGCGCCCGGCCGAGGAGCCCCGTCGACACCAGGAGGGTCGTCGGTGCGGCGGCGGGGTCCGCCGGGTCGGTCTGCAGGCCCGTGCCCGGCACCGTGCTCAGCGGCGCCCCGGTCGCGGCGAACGGGCCCACGCCGCTCGGCGCGCCGGCGGGCACGCCGGGACCCGGGGC
>WLOB01000419.1 GCA_009699505.1 Actinomycetota bacterium
GAGAACCTGACGCGGGCCCTTGAGCTCTACGAGACCGACCTCGACGAGATCCCCCACGGGCCCCAGCGCCGCAAGTGGGAGCTGCGCGTCGAGATGCTCGAGCGCCGCGCCGAGCAGCAACAGGACCTCACCAAGGAACTGCGACAGCTGAAAAAGATCGTCGGGCAGCAACAGGACCAGATCGACGAGCTCGTCCGCCGACTCGACTAGCGCGGCCCCCGACGGGCTGATCATTCACCGGACCAAGGGGTGCACGCTATCGTCCACCTGCCAGCAGCAGATCGGGTTCTGAGGCGTTCTGCGACCAAGAACTCGTCACCAATAGTGTCGTTCCAGTGGCGCGTGAGGGCCTGTTCAGGTTCGTCAACGACGGCTAGCGTGTTCATGTGCTGACTCTCGCCGAGCTCACCGCATTGCCACCCGGAATCGAGCGTTTGCTGGAGCTTCGCCGCCTCTTCGATAGGGAAGGTCAGCACCTTCAAGGTCTCAATGATGAAGCAGCCTGGCCTGATGCCGAGGGCGTCTACTGCTGGGGATACGAGGGCGACGAAACGCCCTTCTCCTGGGCCCCAGGTCGTTTTGGAGACAACCTCGGGACCGATGGGTCGATCGCTTGGTACGTCGGCCAGACGGGGTCTGGCGAACGGCGTCTGAGTGAACACCTCAAAACCGTGCGGTCGGTCTGCAGGTACATGCCGAAGACCTTTCACGAAGATGACTTTTGGAGTCGCTTCTTGCCGACTCCGCAGGGTGAAGCGGGGGCGATCGAATCGCTTCTGATCAAAGAGCTTCGCCCGCTCCTCAATCATTGCTTCCCCGGCATCGGCGCAGGACACTGGTCGCTGCTACTTGTTCTCGCGCATGAAGAGGATCTCGCGGCTTACCGAGACAAGGTGCGGGCCTCGGTTCTCGAACATAAGGTGCAGCTCCTGCCGTCCGAGCCACCCGAAGATGGGGATTGGTTCGACTCGATGTGATCGGCCCTGGACCGGCCGATCGCTTGATGCGCTCGCTCAGGACCGCCGGGCAGCAGCAGGAGCAGATCGACGAGCTCGTTCACCGGCTCGACCAGAGCGACTCCTCTAAGGGCTGAACGCTCACCGGAGCGGGGGTGCACGCTAGCGTGCACTTGCCCGTTGCAGACGGGATTTTGCGGGCGCTCTCCGACGTGGATCGAGACGCCCAGCGCGTCGTCCTGAGGATGAGCTGCGCGTCTTTAGAAAAGTGTCCACTAGTGCGCACTGCACGCTAGTGAGCACGACAAGCGGCGAGGGGGCTCCTAGAACCGGGGCATGACTTCTCACCCCAACGCCGGCGCCCAGACGTCGACCGCCTCGTCTTCCTCTCCCGCCCGTCGCTACGCGGCGCGCCGGATCGCCGCCGCCACTGCAGCGGCGTTCGTGCTCTCGATCGGCGGCGGCGTCGGTCCGCTGGTCGCGACCGCCGGCGCACAGTCGAGCGCGCTTGAGCAGTCCCTCGGCGGCTCGCCCTCGAGCGGCGGCGGCGGTGCGCAGAAGGTGCAGGCGCAGCCGCCGGCCGCTAAGGGCGGAACGGACCTCAACGCGGCCCCGGACTTCTCGGGACCCGGGATCTCTAAGGGCGTGAGCTTGATCGGCTACGCCAAGGCCGCGTGCTTGGTGATCGGGGTCCTGACGCTGACGATCGGCATCCCGATCTCCAAGGCGCTCAAGGAGGCCGGCAACCATCACGCCTCCGGCATCCGCTCCGGCGTGATGGGGGTCGGCGGCTCGGTGCTCCTCGCCGGGGTTGCCGGGACCCTCCTGCCCTGGCTCATGGCCTAACCCGGCGGACGCGATCGGAGTTCGCTCATGTCGTCGTTCTCGGACGCCGTTCGTACCTGGCTGGGGGCCGTGCCCCGCCCGGTGCGGTTCGGGGGGGCCGCAGTCCTGGTGCTGGTGGTGCTCGTCGCCGTCGTCCGCCTGGCAACCGGGAGCGGCGATGAGCCCCAGACCCGGGCGGCTGCGCCGACCACCACGGCGGCGGGCGGTTCCCCGGCAGCGCCGGGGGAGGGCGCGACGCTGCTGCGCCGGGACGGCTCGGCCGTCCTCGGCGTCCAGAAGAGCACCGACGGTGCCGCCGCGGCGGCCATCAGCTACGTCGGCCAGCGCAACATCCTCCTGACGGGCGGCACGACGGCCCAGGAGTCCGCGGAGATCGGCTCCAAGCTCGCCATCGGCGGTCGCGACATCGGCAAGAGCCCAGCGTCGATCCCCGACCGCGTCGCCGAGACCTCCGACGAATCGTCCGAAGCGCTGCTGAAGACGCGAGCCGGGCAGATGACCTGGTGGACGGTGCCGCTCGGCTACCGCGTTCGGTCCTACAAGAACGACCGCGCGACGGTGCGTGTGTTCGCGTCGACGATGTCGGCGCAGTCCGACGTCGCCGCCGGTCCGGGCACGCTCGGGTTCGCGCTGCAGGACGTGAAGCTGCGGTGGCAGGACGGGGCGTGGCGGATCCACGACGTCGCCGACGCACCAGATCAGCCGACCCCCGTGGTGGCGCTCGTTGGTGATTCCCGATCGGGGCTCGCCGATCGCCCCGTCAAGGAGCGACTGATCGCTCCGCAGGAGAACAGCTCCGCGCCGCTGCACCGGTGGCTTCGCAGCGCCGCGCCGTTGCTGGCCGGTCCGCAAGGCCTGGGGCCCGTCAAGGGCGGCCAGCGCCTCGACGACGATCAGGCGCTCGTCGCGCGCGATGCGCTCGTGGGGATGGCCAACATTGGGCGCCGGTACGGCACCCTCGACGGGCGGGCGACGAAGGGATGGCGGACCGGGGCGCCGGTGGCCGTGCGCGAGATCTCGTGCCCGGACGGTGCCGGCGACGCGCGGTGCTTCGGAGAGCTGCTGCTCTCCACCGGCACCGACAGCGATCAGATCGCGACCGTCGAGCTGACCGTCGCCGGAATCATCGTCGGGGACGTCCGCGGCCAACGCCGCGCGCTGCGTCTGGACATCACTCGCGAACAGCAGCAGGAGGCCCTTGGCGGGTCTTTCCAAATCGTCAAGACAGAGGACGACGCCAAGCGCACCGACCTCGCCGCCTGGAAGCGGTCGATCTACCCGCTCAAGCCCGCACTGCCGGCGGTGCCCAGGTGAGCATGCTCCACGGCACCCGACTCTGGCGGCCCTCCGCCGTCTCCCTCGTCCTGGTGTTGCTGGTCGCGATCCTCGCGCCGCTGGTCCTCGCTCCCGCACCCGCACAGGCCGACGTCTGCGACCTCCCCGGCATCAGCCAGGCGTGCGACGCCGGTGATGCGGCCGCCGGCGCGGCGGGCGATGTCATTGACGGCGTCGTCGACGCCGGCAAAGCGGCCATCAAGGGCGTGAAGACCGCGGCCACCTGGGTCGGCGACAACGCCGGCACCGTCCTGAAGGCTGCGATCGCGATCGGGCTGCCGCTTGCCACCTGGGTGGCGTGCTCGAAGGTCGCCAAGGTCGTGGCCGCCGCAAGCGCAGCGACGGCCGCCGGCGCCGGGACCGCAGGGGCCGGTGCCGCACCAGCGGCAATCGCCGGCGCCGCCGGCGCGCAGGCCGTCTGCATGGTGTTGAAGAAGGGCGGCAAGGTCCTCCTGAAGGTCGGGAAGAAGGGACTCAAGAGCGGCGGGAAGCTCGCGAACATCGCCAAGCTCGCCGCTGGGGCGGTCGGGCTGGCCGCGATCGTCTATGGGGTCGACCACGCCGCCGCGTGGGTGCTGCAGAACCTTCTGGACCTCGATGCTGCGTCGGCGCCGAACCTCGACGCGGGGTGGCTGACGAACCTGCGAGGGAGCCTCAACGGCATGGCCGGCGTCCTGCTCCTGCTGGCGACGATCATCGGGATGACGCTCGCGGGCGTCATGGGTCGCGCCAGCGATGTCGGGCGGATCTTCAC
>WLOB01000042.1 GCA_009699505.1 Actinomycetota bacterium
CCGTGCGGTACGTTCTGGGAGTGGATGCAGAATACGACCGATGAGCACCCCGACGCATCTGACTCGCAAGGGCGCCCGGCGTGCCGAGGAGATCCTCGAGGCCACCGTGCGCTGCCTCGCCCGCGACGGGTACGCCGCCACCTCGCTGCAGCGCGTCGCCGAGGAGGCCGGGGTTCCCAAGCGCGCGATCCCGTACTACTTCGCCTCGCGCGAGGGCCTGTTGACGAACGCGGCCGAGCACCTCATCGCCCGCCTCGTCGACCAGATCCTGCAGGCCGTCGCCGCGCTGAAGGACGCCGACAGCATCATCGACGTCGGCTTCGAAGCGTTCTGGGCCGGCCTGACCCGCGACCGGGCGTTCCTGGTCGCATGGCTGGGGCTGCAGACCGAAGCGATCACCAACCCGTCCCTCGCACCAGCAGCCGCAACGGCGACCGACCAGCTGCGCCGGATGATCGACGGCCTGATCGCCGGGCACCGCGCCCGCGGCGGCCATCTCGCGTACCCGGCGCAGACGATCCAGATCACCATCCTCGCATGGGTGCAGGGCCTCGCCCTGGATTGGGCCATCAACGGCAGCACGCCCGCCCTTGAGGACTCCATCGCCGTCTTTCGGACCTGGCTGAAGACCGCAGCACACCCAGACATGGTGCGGTCCGACACCTGAGGCACCGCCGCGCACCAAACCGAAGAGCACCCCGGCGGAGACCCTTCGATCGTGCTCCTCATGGCCGGCGCCGGCCTGTGCCGCGGAGAGGTCGCAGACCTCCACCACGGCCAGTTCGAATACCGACGCCGCTCCAGTTCCCCCGCTCTAGGCGGGCCGTCCGCGGTTCCACCACGATGGCACTCCCGATCCGCGACAGGGCGGAGTCGAGCGGACCGGACCGCCCACCGCCGCCACCGTCGACGCGATCGCCGCTCGAACAATGAGCCGGTTTGATTCCCGGGCAAGGGGCGTTATACGAGGCGCTGAGAGTGCGTTCTGGACGCCGACCGCCAGCGGTGGGTTCGCCGCGGCCGTTCCGAGGCCTGCGGGGTTGACGTTTCGAGTCTTATCGAACGTTCGCCCGCGCTGGTCTCATTTCGGCGCCACCGCCGCTCTCGATCTGGTGACGTTCGACAGTCGTTGTTGGCGAGCCGCACGTCGGATTGGCGGGTGTCGCCGGCCCTCTAGAAATCGAGGGCGCCAAGATCGAGGCCAATCTCCTGCCCGTCCACGGTTGCCACCAGGCGTAGGGTTCCGCCGAGCGCCTCGACATATCGCGCGACCGTGGCGAGGCGCAGGTCGTAGTCCGCGCGCTCGGCGGCAGCGACCTGGTGCCGGTTGTCGCGCAGCCGCGCGGCTAGTTCGGCCTGACTGACGCCCGCCCGCTCACGCAGCGCGCTCAGGGCCATTTCGGCAGCGAGCAGGCTGCGTTCATCCGAGATCTGGTCCGCCATCTGCGGGGTTTCGGTGCGCATGGCCCGGATCTCACTCAGGGGTTTCGGAGCTGTGATGGGGCGCCACCTTCCTGCTGCTCGAAGAGGCTTCCGGCGGGGACGTCGCGAAGCTCATCCACAAGGTAGCCCCGTTTGCCGGCCCCGATCCGGGTCTGACGTGCACCCGAAGCTCGTGAGCCATGCCACGGGGTCGTGGTGTTGCATATTGCAAGCGGTGCGCTAGCGTTATGCGAATGCGAACGTTGTACCTGCGGAACGTGCCCGAAGAGGTCGTCGACCGCCTTGGCCGGTTGGCCGCGAAAGACGGCATGTCGGTGGCTGCCGTCGCTGTTCGCGAGCTTGCTGAGGTCTCCCGGCGGGTGGACAACCCTGCTCTGCTCGGGGCCCTTCCCGACCTCAACGTCTCGACGTCGGAGCTGACCGGCGACGTTGATGCGGGTCGAGACGGCCGGTGATCGTCGTCGACGCGTCTGCAGCGCTTTCGGCGCTTCTCAACGACGGGCCCGCTCGGAAGATGCTAAGCGCCGAAGCCCTGCATGTTCCGCACCTTGTGGACTCGGAGATCACCAGCGGGCTGCGGCGCCGAACGCTCGCGGGCCAGCTCGAGCCGTCGGCGGCATGGGACGCACTATCGACGTGGCAGCAGCTCGGGATGACGCGCTACCCCGTCGTCTCCCTGCTGGACCGCATCTGGGACCTGCGAGCCAACGTCTCCGCCTACGACGCGACCTATGTCGCGCTTGCCGAACAGCTGCAATGCGCGCTGCTGACCGGCGACCACCGCCTCGCCCGCGCGCCGGGCATCACCTGCCCCGTCACCACGATCTCCTGACTGCTCGGCAGCTCAGGCGGCCGCCGGCGCGTCCATCGCCCGTAGCGAGGCCTCCCCGGGCGCTCTCTCGATCCCGGCCGCATTGCGTTCAGGGTCGCTTTCGAAGTTAGGCTGAGAACGAGCCATGCTCGTCGCCGCCTACTACGACCGCGAAGCGGATATCGCGTGGATTCCCACGCGCTCCACCCCACCGCCCGAGCCCGCCGACGTCGCTAAACAGCCCTGGGGCCACATCGTCCAGAACACCGACGGCTCGGTCGCCGGCATCGAGATCCGCGACGCAAGCAGCCGTATCCCCCGCACCATCCTCGACGCGCTGCCGAGCCGAAAGTCCCCGAGGGACTCCCGGAAAGTGGGGACCGCACCGGCGCGTCATCCGGCTCGCGAGCGCACACGAGCATGCCGTGCCTGCGCCGGCGCCGGGCACGCCCTACACCGTGCGAATTCCCGCCGACGTCGCCGACGCGTGGCGCCGCCGAGCCGCGGACGCTGGTGTCAGCCAGACCGACGCGGTCACCGCCGCCGTGCAGGCGTTCATGGACATGGATATCGACGAGTTCACCGCCTCCGTCATCGACGCTAAGCGACGCCGTCGCAACGGTACGTAGCCGAGCCGATCACCATCGACGGCGGCGACGTCGTTCTGAGTGTCGGCACCGGCTAGCTAGTCGGTCGGGTCGAACAAGTCGTCGTCGAACTCGTCGTCGTCGGGGAGGTTTCTGCCGGCAATCCAGAGGCCGCCCATGACGATCGCTACCGGCGAGAGGTAGAGCAGCGCGTGGAGCGGGTCGGCGATGTGCGCGAGCAGCGGGCTCACTCGATTGCTGCGGTGTCGGTGCGGGGCAGGCGGGCGACGACGTTGACGTCGTGGGCGAGGCCGTCGCTGGTGAGTTTGTCGGCCGGCCACGAGACGCGTTGGCGGCCCTGGTGGTCGAGGACGAGGACGTAGGCGGAGTGATCGAACGCTTCGCCTTGGGGCTGGATCGCGTAGGCGTCCCAGACGGGCGCGAGCTCTCTCCGCGTGCCCAGGAGGTAGGACGCGCGGCCGCGGAGGTCCATCTTGTTGAGGTACCGCTGGGCGGCTTCGGCGTCGTCGTTCTTCGGGTCGACGCTGACGATCAGGGTCGAGACGGGGCCCTTCACCGCGTCGAGGGCCTGGGAGACCTGGCGGGCGATCGCGGGGCAGGTGTCCTCGCAGGAGGTGTAGAGGAACGTGACGATCGCGGGTCGGCCGCGCAGCTGCTCGATCGACCGGCGCTTGCCGTCCTGATCCCGCAGCGAGAACGACGGCGACGGCAGGAGCGTGCTGCCGCCGTCGCGGGCGAGGCCGCGGTACGGGCTGCTCTTCGCCTGCACGCCGTCCTCGAGCGAGACGGTCGTCGGCTGCGCGAACGCGAGGACGACGAGCACGACGAGCAGGACAACGGCGGAGGTAAGGAGCGCGAGGAAGAGGCGGGGATGCACCCGTGACACCTACTGGTCGGCGCGATCAAGCGCATTGTTCGGATGGTCCTGCGGGGCGGAGATCTGTCGCTGTGGCGCGTCCTGTGCCGGTGCGCCGCCGGAGCCGCTGACAAGCAGGCCTGAGGCCACCACGGCGACGACGAGCAGGCCGCGGGTGGCCAGGCGTAGCCGGGCCGGGGTCAGCCACGTCCAGGCGCGGGCGGTCAGCCACAGGCGGATGCCGCTGGTGCCGGCCACGACGGTTGCCGCGCCGGCCATGCATTGGGCGCACACGTCAGGTTCGCCTTCCGGGTTCGTGGTGCATGAGCGTGCTCATCGTTCGAAGATGCGCAGGATGCCGTCGAGGTGCAGCGCGTCGAAGAGGTCGCGCGCTTCGGAGGCCAGCCAGGTCATGTTGTGGTTGAGGACGAGCCAGCCGATGCCGATCAGCGCGATCCCGCCGATCGCGGAGATCACGGTGTAGTGGTCGCGCAGGATGCGGGCGGCGGACGTCACACGCTCCAAGGCCAGCGCGGCGCCGAGGAACGGGACGGCGAGGCCGGCGCTGTAGGCCAAGAGCAGGAACGCGCCGCCGCCGACGCCGGACTGGGTGGCCGCGGCGGTCAGGATCGCGCCGAGGATCGGGCCCGCGCACGGGGTCCACGCGACTGCGAACGCCATTCCGGCGATGACCGGACTGCCGCCCCCGGCACGGCGCAGCAGCACCTCGGGGCGGATGGTGCGCCCCAGCCTCGGAATCAGTGGGGTCAGGACGTAGAGGACGCCCATCGTCATCAGCAGGACGCCGGCGACGACGTCGAGGGTGTCGCGGCTGCCCTTCAGTGGGGCACCGAGGCCGGTGGCCAAGAGGCCGAGGAGGACGAAGACGAGCGAGAAGCTCATGCAGAACAGGGCCGCGGGCCCGAGGATTTGCCCGGTGCGCTGCTCTTCCTTCGGGCGGGTGCTCTCGCCACCGGTCAGGACCGACAGATAGCCGGGAACCAGCGGCAGCACGCACGGGGACACGAACGACAGCGCACCGGCGGCGAAAGCCGCGAAGACGGTGGGGCTGACGGCGCTCATCGCGTGCTCTTCGCTGCGGTGTAGCCGGCGCGCTTCAGCGACCGGTTCAGGAAGTCGGCGGTGAGCTCGCCGCGCGCGATCGCACGGATCCGGCCCTCGCGATCGAGGAAGAACGTCTCCGGTAGCGCGCGGACCCCGTACTGCTGCGCGAACGCGGTGCCGGGGTCCAGCAGCGACGGGTAGCTCAGGCCGTACTTGCGGACGAAGCCGCGGCTGCTGTCGGGCAGGTCGTTGTAGGTGACGCCCAGGACCGTGCCGGCACCCGTGCGCTGCAGCTGCCGGTGGGCACGCTCGAGCAGCGGTGCCTCGGCTTCGCACGGCCGACACCACGAGGCCCAGAAGTTCAGGACCACGATCTTCCCGCGGAAGTCCGCGAGCGATCTCGACGGGCCACCGGTCAGGGACCGCATCGAGCGCTCCGCGTCGGCGGCGGGCACGATCTGGCCGCGCTCAACCTTCGCGTCCAGCGACGCACCGGTGCTGCCACCGTTAGGGCGCAGGAGCGCGTAGCCCAGCACGACCAACAACGCGAGCGCCATCACCGACAGCAGCACGGGAACCGTCGAGCGGCGACTCATCGGGCCTCGACGATCTCGAGGGTGCCCAGCACGGTCCGCATGCGCCGCGTGACCCGGACCTCGGAGAACCCGGCGCTTTGAATGATCTGGGGGATCCGGCCAGCGGCGTGGTCGGCGGTGTTCTCTCGGCCGTCCAGGACACGGATGGCGAAGAACGCGAGATGCATCGCGGGGTCTTGCGGGCGTCCCCAGTCGGCGATGTGCAGCCGGCCGCCGGGCCGCAGCACCCGACGCATCTCCTGCAGCGCGCGCAGCCGGGTCGCCGGCGAGAGATGGTGCAAGAGCAGCGATGCGGTGACGCAGTCCACCGCGTCGTCGGGCAGCGGCAGGTCCTGCGCAAGCGCCTCGGTCCAGACGATCGACCGGTTCGCACCGCGGGCGTGGGCGCGGGCCAGCGCGTCGGGGTCGCCGTCCACCGCGGTGATCTGGGCGTGTGGTGCGGCGTCGGCGAGCGCGATGGCCTGCGAGCCGGTGCCGCACCCCACGTCGAGGATCGACGCAGGCTGGGGCGCGACGGCAGCACGGACGAGCGCCTGGCGGAACGTGCCCTCGCGCATCGTCATCGCCATGGCGGGGTCGTAGAACCGCGTCAGGAAGCGGTGTCCGGCGGCGGGGACGTAGCGCTCGCCGATCGGGACACCCGGGGTGCCTGGGGGCTGCGGACCGCTCACCGGGTTACCCTAACGACCGTGCGAACGTTTGGTGTTCTGTCCGGAAGGCGCCTGGCGCTGACGGTCGCGGCCGCAGCGCTGGCTGCTGATGTCGCGACGAAGGTGGTTGCCGAGAGCGGGGCGCTGCTGCCCATCGCGTTGCCGCTCGGGATCGACCTGCGGCTCTCGCACAACCCAGGGATTGCGTTCGGGTCGTTGACGGACCTGCCGCCCGGGGTGCTGTACGTCGGCATCTCGCTCCTGGTGGTCGTGTTGGCGGTGGCGGTCCTGCGCGGCTGGCCGAAGGAGTCGCCGACCGCCGGCGGCCTTCTGCTGGGTGGCGCGGTCGGCAACCTCGGCAACCGGCTGCTCGAGGGCCACGTGACCGATTTCGTTGCGGTCCCGCGCTTCTCCGTCTTCAATCTCGCGGACGTCGCGATCACCTTCGGCATCGTGCTGCTGGTGCTCGCGAACCTTCGTGAGCAGCCGGAGTCGGGCGATGGGGAGGTCTCCGAGCTCGTTAGGCGGGCTGCGCTGTCGTCTCCCGCGCAGCAGGGGACGCGGCCGGGGTGGCGGCGCGGTGGTCGAAGGCGACGCGGCGAGCAGCACGCACGCCGTTGGCGATGACGAACAGCTCGGCGACCTCGTGGATCGCGACGACCGCCGCGAGCCCGAGGACCCCGGTGCCGGCCAGCGGCACCAGCGCGACCAAGAGTCCGCCGGAGAACAGCAGGTTCTGGCGCATGATCCGGCCGGCGCGGCGGGCGTGGTTGACGGTGTCGGGCAGGGCGCGCAGGTCGTTGCCCATCAGCGCGACGTCGGCGGCCTCGATCGCGACGTCGGAGCCCATCGCGCCCATCGCGACGCCGACCCGCGCGGACGCCAGGGCGGGTGCGTCGTTGATGCCGTCGCCGACCATCGCGACGGGGTACTGCAGCTGCATCCGCTCGACGACGGTGACCTTGTCCTCGGGCAGCAGCTCGGCGTGGACCTCGTCGGTCCCGGCCTGTGAGCCCAGTGCGGTGGCGGTGGCGGTGTTGTCGCCGGTTAGCATCGCGACCTGACGCACGCCGGCGCGCCGCAGCATGGAGACCGCCTCGGGGGCCTCCGGACGCAGTTCGTCGCGGACGGCGATCGCGCCGAGCAGCTTGCCGTCTCGTTCGACGAGGACGACGGTGGCGCCGTCTCCCTGCAGTCGGGCGACGTCGTCGGCCAGCGGGCCCGGGGCGATGTAACCGGGCTTGCCCAGCCGCAGCGCGGCCCCGGCGAGGGTGCCGATCAGGCCGTGCCCGGCGACGGCCTGCACGTCCTCGGCGGTTGCGGGGTTCTCCGGGCCGGCCTGCAGGATCGCGGTGGCCAGCGGGTGGTCACTTCGCGCCTCCAGAGCCACGGCTGCCGCAAGGACGTCCGCGCGGGGGACGCCGGCGATGGTGAGGGTGTCGATGACGCGCGGCTGGTTGCGGGTGAGCGTGCCGGTCTTGTCCAGCGCGACGGCCCGGACGGTTCCCAGCGCCTCCAGTGCGGCGCCGCCTTTGATGAGAACGCCGGAGCGCGTCGCCGCACCGATCGCGGAGACCACCGTGACGGGGACCGCGATGGCAAACGCGCAGGGCGATGCGGCGACGAGCACCACGAGCGCGCGGTTGATCCACTCGGACGGATCGCCGGAGATCAGCGACCCGATCACGGCGATCAATAGCGCGACGATCAGGACACCGGGCACCAGCGGGCGGGCGATGCGGTCGGCGAGGCGCTGCGAGCTGCCCTTGCGCTCCTGCGCCTCCTCGACGATCCGCACGACACGGGCGAGAGAGTTCTCGCCCGCCCGGGCGGTGACGTCGATCTCCAGAACCCCGGAGCCGTTGATCGCGGCCGCGAAGACCTCGTCGCCGGGGCCGCGCTCGGCGGGCACCGACTCGCCGGTGATGGCGGAGAGGTCCAGCGCCGAGCGGCCGGTCCGGATCGTGCCGTCGGTCGCGACGCGCTCGCCGGCGCGGACGATCAGGACGTCGCCGATTTGCAGTTCGGCGGGGTCGACGGTCTGCTCGACGTTCCCGCGCCGGACGGTGGCGCGGTCGGGCACCAGGTCCATCAGGGCCCGCAGACCCTGGCGGGTACGGGTCATCGCGTAGCTCTCCATCGCCTCAGAGATCGAGAAGAGGAACGCGAGCGTCGCGGCCTCGGCGACCTCGCCAAGCAGCACCGCGCCGATCGCGGCGATCGTCATCAGCGTGCCGACCGACAGCCGTCCGCGGACCAGTGCGCGGATCGACTGCGGGATGAACGTCAGGCCACCGACGATCAGCGCGAGGACCTCGAGGACCCGCGGAGCGGTGCTCACGTCCAGCAGCGACAGCAGCAGGCCGGCGGCCAGCAGCAGGCCGGAAACGGTCGCGAGTTGGATCTCGCGCACCTCGTAGAGCCGCTGCACCGGTGCGGCCGGGTCGGGCACCTCGATCTCGCAGCCGCACGCGTCGACGATCGTCTTGGTCCTCACCGGTGGTGCCTTCACCTCACAGCCGCACGCGTCGACCTGCGCGGCCGTGTCGTCGCAGCCGCACGCCGCGTCAGTCGGCGCTGCCATCTGCAGTTCGGTGAGGGCTCCTCCCCCACTCTTCGTCGGCTCGCCGCCGCAGCACGAGTCGCTCATGCGCGGACCTTCCCCGCGGGCAGCAGGACATCTAGGAGCGCGCGACCGGCGGGGGTCAGCTCGTACATCACCATCTTGCCGTCGCGTCGGGACTGCGCGACTCCTGCGGTGCGCATCTTTCGCAGGTGGTGGGAGACGAGCTTCTCGGACCGCTCGACGATCCATGAGAGGTCGCAGACGCAGAGCTCGCCGCCGTCCAGCAATGCGCGCGCCAGCGCGATCCGGGTCGGGTCACCCAGGGCCCCTGCGAGGGCGGCCGCGGACTCCGCTTCCGGCTGTTGAAGCCGTGCATGACGCAGGCCCTCGGCCTTGTCCATGTCGATGCAGAGCAGCTCGCACGAATCCGTCATGCGTACATCCTAACGATCATGCGACTGTTCTGCCACCCTCTCTCAGAAGCGCGCTGGGGCCTCACCGGCCCGCGCGCGATGCCCGATGGGCCGACGGCGGCGTCCGCGACGGTGTCGGTGCGTCCCGGCGGGCCGCGGCGGCGAGGGTGAGCGCGCCGGCGACGATCGCGACGTCGGCGAGGTTGAACGCGGGGCCACCGGTGATCCGCAGGAAGTCGATCACCGACCCGAGGGTCAGGCGGTCGACGGTGTTTCCCACCGCGCCGCCGACCAGCAGCCCGGCGCCGATCCAGGCGCCCGGTAGGTCGGCGTGCCGCAGGAACCAGGCCAGAACCGCCCCGACCGCCCCGAGGACCAGCACGCCGATGATGAGTGGGCTGTCGGCGAAGCTCGAGAACGCGATCCCGCGGTTGCGCCAGTGCACGAGGTCCAGCCCCGGCAGGAATCCCACGACGTCGCCGCGGCCTATCGCCTCACGCAGCACGCGCTTGGTGAGCTGGTCGACCACCAGCGCGAGCGCCGCAACGGCAGCCGTGCGGCGCAGCGCGAGATCCCAACGCCGGCGAGCTGCAGTTCGTGCGCTCACGCGTCGCCCCGAGGGGGGTTGGCAGACCCCGGAAGCGTTCGTCGCGCACAGGTCACTGGCACATCCTAAAGATCATGCGGTCGTTTCGGCGGCCCACGCGCGGGGAGGCGCTCCACGGACCTACGGCGTCGTAGCCCGCGAGAGCGTTCGGCGTCGGGATGAGTGTTGATGCGCCACACTGCCGCGCATGACTCGCCCGCCCGGCCGCCCGTCCGTCAAGGCCCGCCTCGAGCAGGAGGCCGTCGAGCTGGCCGCCGCGGAGCGCCGCGGCCGCATGAAGCTCGCCGCCGCCGCGGTCGCCGCGGTGCTCCTGGTCGTCGTGGTCGTCGTTGCGCTCGGGCCGTTCAGCGACCCGACCGACGGGGCGGAGAAGACGACCGTCGCCGGCGTCGAGATTTCCGGCATCCCCGAGACCCGGAAGAAGCTCGCCGGCCTGCCGCAGGACGGCACGCTCCTGGGCGACCCCGATGCGCCGGTGACGATCCACGAGTTCGCGGACCTCAAGTGCCCGGCGTGCCAGCAGTACGAGGTGCAGCGCCAGCCGCAGAACGTCGACGAGCTCGTCCGCACCGGCAAGGCGAACATCCGGATCCACCTGATCAACATCATCGACCAGGGCCACGGCACCACCGATGGGGTCGGGCTGCGCAACGCCGCGAGCAACCTCGCCGCGACCGACAAGCTGTGGCCGTTTCTCAGCGTGGCGTACTACAACCAGGGCCCCGAGAACGACGAGTGGGCCACCGAGAAGCGGCTGCGGGAGCTCGCCGCGGGCGCCCCCGGCGTCGGGGCCGCGGCTATCAACGTGCGCGAGACGTCTGCCAGTCGCACGCTGAACGCGGCCGCCGACGACCTCGCGCGCCGGCTGGAGGTGCAGGGCACCCCGTCCTTCTACGTCGAGCCGCGCGGCACTGGGAAGTACGCGAAGGTCGAGAACCCCGTCGACGGTCTGGCCGACGCCGTCGCGGACGCCACCAAGAACGCCGAGCCGGCCGCCACCCGATGAGCGCCCGGGAGCGCGGGATCTCGTCGCTGCAAGTCGTCACCGTCCTCTTCACGCTGCTGCTGGTCGGGACGATCGTGACCTTCGTCGTGCTCGCCGCGGATTCCGGCAACAACGGGCCGACCACCCCGGCCACGACGCTCACCGCCCCGCCCGCCACCGCCCCGTAGCGCCGGACGCCCGAGGGGCGACCCCCGTCGACGTCCGTGACCCCGCCGCCCCGCCGGTTCAGTGGTAGGCGTGGACGACGGCGTGGCCCTTGCCGCGACTGATGAGCCACCGGTTGACGGGCACGGTGATCCAGAACGCGATGAAGAGCGCGGCGGCGAGCGCGGCCCAGAAGCCGACGTCGCCCAGGCCGGTGTCCATCGCGCCGGGGATGGTCAGCATGATCCCGTTGTCGATGATCTCCATGGTCAGGATGCTGACCGTGTCCGCGGCGAGCGCGAGCGCGATCACGCGCCGGACCGGCAGGCCGGCGCGCAGCAGCGGGATCGACGCCAGCGCGTAGCCGAAGACGAACGCCAGCGCGACGGCCAGCCCGATCGATGCGGCGTCACCCCACCCCCACGCGGTCGCCAGTGCCATGCCGAGGACCTCGCCGATCGCGCACCCGGTGAGGCAGTGCAGCGTCGCGCTGATCGCCGTGCGTGTGAGATCACCGCCGGCATGGTCGTGGCCCTCAGCCCCGCTGTGTTCGTGATGCTCCATGGCTCGAGTATATACCCCTAGGGGGTATGCGCAGCCGTCGCGGCATACGCTGTGACGTTCGCCGGCGGGACGCCTCGGGGGGTCGTCAACGAAGGGTTCGTGTTCGTCGGCTGCCGGTCGCCGAGGCGATCGGAGCGCAGGGCCAGGACGACGAACGTCACGACCACGGTCACGAGCACGAGGGCGAACGTCAGGGTGGCGACCTGGAGTGAGCTGGGGCGGCGCATGCGGTCCTTGAAAGGTGAGGGGCGGGCAGGCCGCGCCGGCGCGAGAACCCAAGTTCTGCGGAGATGACGACCCAGGTTCCGCCGCCCGTGCCACGGAGTCGTCGCGCGCCGCGACGCGGCCTTGCCCTGACCGTCCCTCGCGGCCACACGTCGCGCACCATCGGCAGGCTTTCGCCGGCCGGTCTGCGTGCGACGCGTTCGCCTACCGTACCAAAAGTCCTACAAGATGTAGGACTTGGCCTAGAGGCGCTTGGCGCCGACGAAGTGGGAGCCCCAGTAGGTGTCGAAGATGGGGTGCTCCATGACTCCGCGGCTGCTGGTTGCGGAGATCACGGTGGTCGGGCCGGTGGCGATGCCGACGTCTGACGCGCCGGGGCCTGCGGTGTTGAAGAAGACCAGGTCACCGGCGCGGATGTTGCCCCTGGACACCGGGCTGCCTTCGGCGTACTGGGCGAAGCTGGTGCGCGGCAACGAGACTCCGGCCTGCTTAAACGCCCACTGCACCAGACCGGAGCAGTCGAAGGAGGAGGGGCCCGTTGCTCCGTAGGAATACGGCGCGCCGGCCTTCGAGCGAGCCGCAGCGATCGCTCCGCTGCCCCCGCCGCCGGTGCTGCTGGCCTTCGAGGGCGTGGCGCTGGGCGCGCTGTCGCTGTCGGGGGCACCGGCCGTGGCGCGGATGCCGAGGCTGCTCAGGGTCGCGGGGCCCGGAACGCCGTCGACCTGCAGGCCGTTCTTGCGCTGGTAGTCGCGAACGGCGTTGCGGGTCTGAGGCCCCCACTCGCCGTCGACGGCGATGCCGAGCTTGCCCTGGATCGCGCGGACGGTCGCGGTGGAGAGTCCGGGATCGGCGGCGTCGCTGGTGCTCGAGCGCGAGGTGGCCTTGGTCGCCGTCGACGCCTTCCTGGTTGCGCTTCCGAGCCCGAGCTTCGCGGCAGTCTGGGCGCCGACGATGCCGTCGATCGCCAGGCCATGGGTGCGCTGGAAGGCTCGGACGGCTTTGTGGGTCTGGGTCCCGAACTCGCCGTCGGCGGCGATGCCCAGGGCGCGCTGTAGGGCGGCCACGCGGGAGCCGCTGTCGCCACGCTTGAGGACGGAATCGGTGACCGGGGCGGCCTGTGCGGTGCCGGCGGTGACGGCCTCGGTGGCGGGAACGGCGAGCGTCACGCCGACAAGGGCCATGGCGAGCTTTGATCGCGCGCCCTGCTTGACGCCGACCTTGCGTGCAGCCGCAGACTCGCGGCGAAGCCGGGAGCGAACGGTCGAGCGCTCCCAGAACTCCAGCTCACCGAGATCGCGGTGTCCGGGGCGGGGGGCGCGGAAGGCGTAGGACTCGTCGGGAATGCCGATGCGCCACAGCTCCGTGGTGGCGGTCTCGGTGCTGGTCGTCGGGGCCATCTGATCCTGCTCCTGATTCGTTCCGGTCGTCCGCTGCGGGCGGACTGCTTGGACGTCGCCGTCTGGCGGGGGCATCGCTTCGCTGCGAGCCCCGATGCGGATGGTGGAGGTGGTGGCTCAGCCGGCGGTGGCGAGCCGACGGGCGCCGACGTAGTGAGCGCCCCAGTAGTCGTCGAAGGTCTCGTGCTCGACGACGCCGCGGCTGCTGGTGGCCGAGACGACGGTCGTCGGGCCTGTCGCGATGCCGACGTCGGAGGCGCCGGGGCCGGCGGTGTCGAAGAAGACGAGGTCGCCGGGCTGGATGGCGTCTCGTTCGACGGGTTCACCCATCGTGTATTGGTCGAAGCTGTAGTGCGGGAGCTTCACGCCGGCCTGGGCATAGGCCCACATCGTCAGACCGGAACAGTCAAACCCGCCCGGCCCGTCCCCGCCGTACTTGTACGGGGTTCCGGCCTGGCTCATCGCTGCCTGGACGGCCTGCGCGGCGGCGGGCCCCGCGGCAGCTGCCTGGGGGCCGCTGTCGGCTCGGAGCTTCGCTTCGATGGCGGCGGCGAACTTGAGCTCCATCGCGTGGAGCGTCTGCAGGTTCGGGCGGCCGGTGGCGACCAGCTTCTTGGTCCGCTGGTACCGCTTGAGCGCCGTACGGGTCCCGGCGCCCAGAGCGCCGTCGGGGCGGACCTTGACGCGACGCTGCACGCTCTTGGTCTGCGAGCGCGTGAGCTTCACGGCCTTGACCGCGATCTCGTCGTCCGGTGACGCCGGTGCGGGAGCGGGCGGGGCGGCTGCCGGCGGTGTGGCGGCGGGCGTTCCCCCGCTCGGGGTCTGCGCCATGGCGCTGGCGGGCAGGGCTCCGACGGTGATGATGGCGGCCAGGACGATGCCGCGCGTGAACTGCTTCACAGGCGCTCTCTTTCGACGGCCTACGGGGTTAGCTGACGGGCTGGCGCAGAAAGACAGCGCCTCCACAGAACGCGTGGATTAGCCCCAAAACCACTTGGGTCCCCCGTTCGCTCGAAACCCTTCGAGCGACTCGGCGTGCCGCAAGATAACACCCCGCAGCGCCCCCCGCATCAATCTCCGACGATTCGTAGGAGGAAACGCCGACTCTACGCCGATGAAGTCCCTAAAGATCGGGACTTTCAGGCCCCCGCGGCTCGACGGCCCCGGTGTTCCAAGTCCGACAGTCCCTCGACATAAGTGCTCATGCGCACCGCCCATCGGGGTAGGACGGACGACGACACAGCTGCTTTGCCCGAACTGTGGGCGAGCTCGCCAACCCATCCCCTCTAGGAGTCCGTATGTCCAACGCCCAGCAGATGCTCGAAACGCACCCGCGGCCCTTCGCCCTCGACGCGGCGGAGATCGCCCGGTGCGTCGATGCGTGCCTGGAGTGCGCGCAGACGTGCACGGCGTGCGCCGATGCGTGCCTCGGCGAGGAGATGGTTGCCGAGCTGATCCGGTGCATCCGGCTCAACCAGGACTGCGCCGACGTGTGTGCCGCGGCCGCGCGCGTCATCAGTCGACAGACCGAGTACGACGCGAGCGTGACCCGGTCGGTGTTGCAGACGTGCGCAGCAGCCTGCCGCGCTTGCGGCGACGAGTGCGAGCGCCACGCCCAGATGCACGCACACTGCACCATCTGCGCGGCATCGTGCCGGGCGTGCGAGCGGGCCTGCAACGACTTGGCGGCCGCGATCGGCTGAGGCGCTCCGCGCGGCCGCTCGGTGGTCAGCCGTCGCAGGCGTGCGGGACGGGCGCCCCGTTTGCCTGCTGCTGGCCGGCGGCGATGACGCTGGGCACCGAGGCCGTCAGGCCGAGCAGCAGGACGACGCCCAGTGCTGCGGTGGTGTTCAGGGCGCTGCGGCGCAGCGCTCCGGGGGTCCGGTGGCCGCTGAGCAGTTCGTCGACGCGGTCGCGGACGTCGCGGCCTCCACCCAGCGGCGCGACGGCCGGGTTCTGGGAGATCGTTGCTTTGCAGATTGCGCTCGCGAGGGCGAAGCGGTCGTGCTGGCGGGCGAGCGCCCAAGCGTCGGCGTCGCGTTCGAGATGGAAGCGCAGCTGCGAAACCGCATGCTTCGTTCCCGGAATAAAACGCGCCAATGCGCGACATGCCTCGGCGTAGAGGACGACGAAGCGGTGGCGCCTGCGGATGTGGCCGTGCTCGTGATCGATTCCGGCGGCGAGCTCCTCGTCGTCCAGCTGCGTCAGGGCGCCGGCGGACACCACGAGTCGCGGATTGCTGAACCCGGCGGCTGCGACGAAGACGTCAGGGCCGCCGACGATCACGCTGTCGGCCGGTCCGCGCCCGACGGCGTCGCGGGTGATCAGTCGTCGGACCGACCGGGCGGCGCGGACGAGTCCGAAGGTCAGCGAGATCGCTGATGCCGCCAGCAGGAAGATCGGGAAGATCGCCACGGCGTCGCCGACGCGGTGACCGGCCACGCCCAGGTGGGTGGTGGCGATCGGGATGATCGTGTGCCAGCACCAATGGGTCATCGCGTCAAAGAGCGCGGTCGCCGGTAGGAAGAGGACGAGGTAGAGCGCGACGAAGACGCTGGTCAGCGCCCGCAGACCCAACGCGACGCCCCAGAGCGTGGCGGCGGTCGCCGGCGCCACGCGTCGCAGCGGCACGACGTGCGGCAGCAGCACCGCTGCGACGACCAGGAGTGCCAGGAGAATGATCACCGCCTGCGGGCCTCGCGTGCGGCGGCAGCGCGGCGGGCCTGCTCCTGCAAAGCGGAGAGCTCGTCGGTGTCGATGGTGCCGATCAGCTGCGCCAGCGCGGCCTGCCGGGCCTCGAGTGATGCTCCTGCGAGGGTGCGCTCGATCGAGCGCGACAGGTACTGCCCTTCGGTCACCTTCGCGGTGTAGATGAACGTCTTGCCGCGCCGTTCGCGGGAGAGGAGGCCACGGTCGACGAGACGGTTGAGCACGGTCTGCACCGTGCTGTAGGCGCTGCGGTGCCGGGCGGGTAGTCCTGCGCGGACGTGCTCGACGGTCCCTTCGCCGTTGTGCCAGAGGACGATCATGATCTGCTCTTGCAGCTCGCCCTGAATGGCGCCGTCGGTCATCGCACGAGTATGGCACCCCAAGTCCTACGGACCGTGGGACATCGAAGCGGGGCTATCGGGCGGGCTTCTTCGCCCAGGCCAGGCCGCCCTCGTGGTTCAGGACCTCGACGCCGACGTCGATGAACCCGGCGCGTCGCAGCTCGTGCGCCCACCAGTCCGCTCGCGCGGGGTGCTCCCAGCGGCCGCTGGCAACCCGTCCGGCGTTCTTCAGCAGCCGCACGACTCCCGGGACGCCCTTGCGGAGCATCGCGCGGACCTTCTGCGTCAGGACTTCGCGGTCCCGGGCGTCTCCGAGGCCGAGGCCGAACATCATGTCGCCGAAGACGAGACGGCCGCCGGGGCGCAGAACGCGCCAGGCCTCGAGCATCGCCAGGTGCTTGCCCGCGTCGTCGAGATGGTGAAAGCAGTAGTTGGAGACGACGAGGTCCACTGCGTCGTCGACGAGCGGCAGGCTGACGGCGGAGGACGCGACGGCTTGCAGGTTCTCCAGTCCGGCGCTGGAGGCCTTCGCGCGGAGGTAGTCGGTCATGCCGACGGAGAGGTCGACCGCCCAGACGTGCTCGACCTGGTCGGCAAGCGGAAGGGCCAAGAGGCCCGTGCCCGAGCCGACGTCGACGGCGCGGTGGTGGCTTTCGGGCTGTGCGAGCTCGAGGATCCGTTCGCGCAGCGAGAGGAATCCGGGACAGCGGGCGACAGCCTCGCCGTCGATGACGTGTCGATCCCAGTTCTTGGTCATGGTGCTCATGGCTGCAACTCCGACAGCTTGTAGGGCTTGGAGCGGTGAGCGTAGCGAAGTCCGACGGTCTGTAGGATTTGCCGGGTGCCGTCCTCTCCCCCACGTGCAGCTCGTCCGGCGCCCGCACATCACCCGCTGCTGATCCCGGGTGTCGTCCTGCTCGTCGTGCTGACCCTCGCGGTCCTGGCGTGGGCGGCGTCGATGCCCAACGACGCCGAGCCGGCCCGCAGTACCGCGGCCACGGCGACCTCCCCGGAGGAGCCGGCGGTCGTGCGGGTCCTGGCGGGCAGGCGGGAGCTCGGGACGTTCTCGGTCGCGCGCTACAGCGCCGACGGACGACTGGATCGGTCCGCGCTGCGCGCGGCGGTCCTCGCCCGTATCCCGGCTGCCGAACGCGTACGCGCTGGGCGAGCGACGGTGACGTTTGACCTCGATCGGGACGCCGGCGCCCGCTCGGCGGTGAGTGCCGCGACGCTCGGCGGCGGGGTGGTGCAGGTCCCCCGCCGCGCGGTGGCCTC